>CAIYFD010000342.1 GCA_903925425.1 uncultured Opitutia bacterium
ACTGGCTGCCCGACACGCCGGATGTCCGCGACCGGATCAAGCGCACGCTCCGCACCTACGACCAGGTCTGCGAGAGCAATCCCGTTCCCGGTATCTACCGGGTGTTCACCAAGCTTTATCGGCCGAAGGATCCCGACATGCACCTCGGCATCTATGTCTTTGGCGACGAGTTCACCGCCACCGCCGACGCCGTGCTGAAGCGTCTCGACGAACTCAACCCGCCCGATGCGGACGGGACCCGTCCCGTGGTGATCAACGCCGTGGGTTTCCCCACCACGATCTACGGCGACCAGGACTTCGGTCTGGATAGCACCGGCGTGAAATTCGGCAACCTGCTCCGCGAGGTCGCCTACCGCCACGGCGGCGCCTTCATTGGCATGCAGGACCTATATTGATCAAGAGGACAGAGGACAGTGGGCAGAAGGCGGATGTCGGAAGCCGGAAGTTTATGGCGCGGCAGCGCCGGTAGGGCTGAGGCGGTGCCTCAGCCGCGATATTCTTTTAAACCCGGCGGACTCACCGAGTCCGCCCTGCCGCGCGATCGCGCATTCAATCCAACATGGAGTCCCTCCGCCTAAGCCTTCTTCCGCCGTGTCTTCGGCTTGAGGACCTTCCCGGCGATGCGCGTGAGCAGCTGGGTGAACTCGGGGTGCTCGCGGAGATCCTTCAGGTCGGCGTCCTTCATCATCCACGTCAGGTCTTCGTAGCCGAGGTCGACCGCCTCGCGCAGGGATTTCAACGCGTCGGCCTTGCGCCGGCTCAGCGCGAGGCTGCAGCCGAGATTGTAGTGCGCCGTGGCGTTGGCGGGCTGCAGTCGCACCATGCGGCGGTCCATCCGCAGGCCGTCGGCAATGCGGCCGTTTCTGGTGTAAAGTTCGCCGAGGATCTCGATCACGTCCGTGTAGCCCGGGCTGCGGCGCAGCACCGACTCAAAGAAGCCGATCTCGAAATCCGGGTCGTTGGATGGGGGGCGGGACATGGCGATCAGCCGCGACGGGGGCAGCTGCCCGTGCCCCGGAAGGTGTCGCACTGGGCGCTGACCTGCAGGCGCTGTGAAACCGGGGTGAGTCCGAGTTTCGAGGACACGGTGTTGCCGTACCAGCTCATGAATGGGGCGCTGATCTCGAAGATCTTGTCACAGTCGACGCAGACGACCTGCGCCACCTGCTGGTCGCCGCCCTCGCGGTTGGGCCGGTAGAATTTCTCGCCCGAGCCAATGTCCACCTCGCGCAGCAGGGCGCTCTCGGTCATGATCGGCAGAGTCCGGTAGACCGTGGCGCGCGAGACCGAGCTGTCGATCGACCGTGCGTGGTCGAGGAGCTGCTCGGCGGTGAAATGCTCCGCCTGCCCCAAGGCGGCGTCGAAGATCGCGAGCCGCTGGCTGGTCATCCGGAGTTTCTTCTTCGCGAGGAAGGTCCGGAATTTGTCGCGCGCAGCCGGTGTGGTCACGGAGCGAGTCTGACCGGCCCGGTGCCCGGGCTGTCAATGGCGGAGCGGCCTCGGGGACCCCGCCCGCTGATCGCAGGACCGCCCCCGCGGGAGAGCTTTGCTCACATTTCACCTATTAGATGAAATGTAGGCCATGCCCGGGGTGGTGGGATTTTTCAAATCAGGTGAAAGATTCGGGTCGGATTTTACGTTATGTCTTGGAAAGGACGCCTTGCGGATCACCGCGGTGCCTCCACCTATGAACGACCCCGCACAACGTCAGGCCCTGCTCGTCGGTGAACTAGTCTACGGATTGGCCGAGCTGGCCCGTGAACTCGTGGTAGCCAGTCTTGCCCGGTTGCCGAAGGCTCGGGGCCGACGGCGTGGTGGAACGGTCCGGCCTGGGCCGAGCACACCGCTGTGGAACGCCTTGGCCGCAAGCGTGCGGCCACATCTGCGCCGGCGGGGCGCGAAGTCCAATCTCGGTCGGATGCTTGGTGTGTCTCCGCAGAAAATTTATCAGTACTTCAAGGCGAATTCCGCGGCGCCGGACGCGGAGAGAGTCCTGCAGTTGGTGGTCTGGCTGAGCCAGGGTGCGCCCAAGCTGGTCGGGCCGGCAGGACGCAAACCGTGGCGGATTCGCCCGACCAAGCGCCCCGTGATCTGATCCGGAAGCGTCGGGCCGGGCCCATATTTCACCTAATAGGTGAAATGTGGGCGGAGCCCGAGATCGGGTGTAATCGGGGTTTGCCTCGGTTGGGGGCGGCGGACGTCATCCGGCCATGATTGTCGGCGTTCATCCGCTTGCGGGGTTTGACAAGGTGCTCCACTACACGGTGCCCGAGGCGTTGCGGGCGGACGTAGTGCCGGGGGTGCTGGTGCGGGTGCCGGTCAGCCACCGGCTGCACCTCGGGATCGTGGGCGAGATCGGGCCGCCGAAGGATTTTCCGGTCGCGAAGCTCAAGGCGGTGGTGGAGGTGGTTTATCCGTTCCCGGCTTTGCCGCCCGACCTGATGGATCTGGCCCGCTGGATGGCGAGCTACTACGCCTGCGGGCTCGATGCGGTGATCGAGACGATGATCCCGGCGGCGGTACGGCGGGGGGCGGTAATCAAGCAGGAGAAGCTGCTGGCGCTGGCGCGCCCGGCGACCGACGAGGAAATTGCGACGCTGCAGAAGCGGGCTCCGCAGCAGGCGAAGCTCTACGCGTTCGTGGCGGAGCAGTCCCAGCCGCAGGCGAAGTCGCTCGTGCTGGAACGCCTTGGACTCACGGCGGCGGTGGTGGCGGCCCTGGTGAAGCGCGGGCTGGTCCGCGAGGAACTCCGGCGGGTAGAGCGGATCGCCTATGCCGACGACTGGGCCACGGGCGAACTCGTCGCCAGCCAGCCGCATGCGCTGAATCCCGACCAGGCCCAGGCGGTGACGGCGCTCGAGGGGGAACTGGCGACGGGGAAATTCGGCGTGACGCTGCTGCACGGCGTGACGGGCTCCGGCAAGACGGAGGTGTACCTGCGGGCGATCCACACGGCGCTCGCGAACGACGGCGGCGTGGTTTTCCTCGTGCCCGAGGTGGCGCTGACTCCGCAGACCGTGGCGCGGCTCCGGGCGCGGCTTGAGGCGATCGCACCGGGCAACCGTTGTGTGGTCTGGCACAGCCACCTGAGCGAGGGCGAACGGCTCGACGGCTGGCTGGCGCTGGCGACGGGGGAGGCCCGGATCGTGGTCGGCGCGCGCTCGGCCGTCTTCGCGCCGGTGCGCAACCTGCGGCTCGTGGTGGTCGACGAGGAGCACGAGCCCGCGTACAAGCAGGACGAGACGCCGCGCTACCACGGGCGCGACGTGGCGGTGATGCGGGCCAAGCTCAACCAGGCGCGCTGCGTGCTCGGCTCCGCAACGCCCTCGCTGGAAAGTTTCGCCAACACCGAGGCCGGCAAGTACGGCCTGCTGCAGCTCGCGGAGCGCGTGGACAACCGGAAATTGCCGCACATCGTCGTCGTGGACCTGCGGATCGAGGCGGCGAAACAACGCGACCTGCCTTCGCTGTCACGGCAATTGGTCGACAAGATGCAGGGGCGCTTCGAAAGAAAGGAGCAGACGATCCTCTTCATCAACCGGCGCGGCTACTCGCCCTCGATGCAATGCAAGGCCTGCGGTCACACGGAGGAGTGCGAGCACTGCAGTATCGCGCTGACGTACCACCGGACCGACGAGACGCTGCGCTGCCACCTGTGCGACCATCGGCGACCGGCGCCGGTGCGTTGTCCGAAATGCCAGGCGCCCGAGATCCGCTGGAAGGGTCTCGGCACGCAGCGCGTTGAGGAGGCCGTGAAGCGCGTGCTGCCGCGGGCGCGCATCGAGCGGATGGACACCGACGCCATGTCGAAGAAGAACCGCTTCCGCGAGATCCTGCGGGACTTCCGCGCTGGCCGGATCGACGTGCTTGTCGGCACGCAGATGATCGGCAAGGGTCTGGATTTTCCGAATGTGACCCTCGTGGGCCTGGTCGATGCGGACATTTCGCTGCATGTGCCGGACTTCCGGGCGAACGAGCGGACCTTTCAGCTCCTGGTGCAGGTGGCGGGCCGGGCAGGCCGCGGCGACCGGGCGGGAGAGGTGATCGTGCAGACCTTCACGCCGCAATCGGAGCCGATCCAGTTCTCGCGTCACGTGGACTTTGCGGGCTTCGCGGCCTCGGAGATGGCGCAGCGCAAGGCGTTCGGCTATCCGCCGTACCGGCACCTGATCCAGCACCAGTTCCGCGGGCGCAACGCGGAGAAGGTGCAGTTCTTCGCCGCGCAATGGGCGAAGCGCGTGGAGGAGGTGTTCGGAAAACGGCTCGAGCTGCGCGGCCCGGCGCCGTCACCCACCGAGAAGATCAAGGACGAGTACCGCTGGCAGCTGTGGTATTTCACGCCGGCGGTGACGCCGATCATGCCCGAGCTGAACCGGCTCCGGGCGGAGTTCGCCTGGCCGGACGATGTGAGCCAAGTGCTCGACGTGGACCCGGTGAATCTGGGGTGACGGCGGATCAGACGGCGCAGAGGACGGCGTAGGTACGCTTCCCCTTGCGGAGTAGGATGTGTTTCCCGAAGAGCAGGTCGGCGGTCGTGAGGTGACGGGCGATATCGGCCGCGCGCACGTTGTTCACGTAGATGCCGCCGCCCTCGAGATCCTTGCGGGCCTGGCCCTTGGAGGGTGCGAGGCCGGCGTGGACGAGCAGCTCCGTGAGCGCGGTGCCGGCACCGTCGAGCTTGGCGCGCTCGAAATCCTTGGTCGGCACTTCGCCGACGACATCGCGGAAGGTGGCCTCGGAGGTGTCACCGATTTCGGCGCCGAAGAGGATCTCGCTGGCCTTGACCGCGGCGTCGAACGCAGCGCGGCCGTGGACGAGGGTGGTGACCTCGCGGGCGAGGGCGCGATGGGCCTCGCGGGCGCCGGGGTTGGCGGCGTGGGCGGCCTCAAGCGGCTCGATCTCCGCGCGCGGGAGGAAGGTGAACTTGCGCAGGTACTCGCTGACCTTGGCGTCCTCGGTGTTGATGAAGAACTGGTAGAAGCGGTACGGGCTGGTCTTCTGCGGATCGAGCCAGACGGCGCCGCCCTCGGTTTTGCCGAACTTGGTGCCGTCGGACTTGGTGATGAGCGGGAAGGTCCAGCCCCAGGCGGGCACGCCGAGCTTCTTGCGGATGAAGTCGGTCCCGGCCGTGATGTTGCCCCACTGGTCGGAGCCGCCGATCTGCAGCTCGCAGTTCATCGTCTGGCGCAGGTGGCAGAAATCGAACGCCTGCAGCAGCTGGTAGCTGAACTCGGTGTAGCTGATGCCGTGGTCGCCCTCCATGCGGGAGCGGACGGAATCCTTCGCCAGCATGACGTTCAGCGAGAAAAATTTTCCGATGTCGCGCAGGAAATCGAGGTAGCTGAGCGGCGCGGTCCAGTCGGCGTTGTTGACGAGGCGCGCCGGGTTGGCGGACGCGTTGAAGTCGAGCAGCTGGCGGAGCTGGCCGGTGATGCAGGTGACGTTGTGCGCCAGCTGCTCCGCGGTGAGCAGGTTGCGCTCGGCCGACTTGCCGGACGGGTCGCCGATCATGCCGGTGGCGCCGCCCGCGACGGCGACCGGATGGTGCCCCGCGAGTTGGAAGCGCCGGAGGGTGAGCTGGCCCATGAGATGGCCGACGTGGAGCGAGTCGCCGGTCGGGTCGAAGCCGCAATACAGCGTGACCGGTCCCTCTTCGAGGCGCTTGGACAGCGCGCTGAGGTCGGTGCAGTCGGCCAGAAGGCCGCGCCATTGGAGGTCCGCGAGGAGGCTCATTCGAGCCGGAGTTATTCGGGCGCCCCGCGGCAGGGTCAAGACCGCCGCGACGGATGGGGAGAACGCTCAACGCTCAACTTTTAGCGCTCAACGCTCAGGTTCGGAAGATTCCGTGAAGTATGAGTCTGAAACTTGAACGTTCAGCGTTGAGCGTTGAACGTTGAGCGTTCGCCCGGAGATTGGCCGGAAGTTGCGGCCCGCCGGGGACGTCGGGCCCTACCGGCGCCGCCGCCAGCGGCGCAGGCCGAGGACCGCCAGCCCGGCGCCGAACAGCGCGGAGGTCGCGGGCTCGGGGATGACCTTGAGCACGGCGTTGGAAAACAGCGCCTGATAGTTGCCCGAGAGTGATCCCGGGGTCGCATCGGGAAAAAGATTGATGCCAATAATATTGCCGCGCTGGGCCTCGAGGGGCCGGCCGTCGGACCACGAGGCGAGGAGGGTCGAGCCTGAGGTGAGGGTGACGGCATCGTGGTAGTAACCATTCAGGCTGGTCACACCGTTGAATAGACCGCCGCCGGTGTTGCTCGCCATCGTGACGTTGGTGTAGAGCGAGGTGCCGTTGAACACGAAGGGGCTCAGTCCCTGGGTGATGATGTCTCCGCCGAGGGTGTTGGACCCTTGGTTGGCCCAGGAGAACGTCGCGAGCACCAGACCGCGGCCGGAATTGGTAAACGCCGCGAGGGTGTTGCCGATCGCGACCGGATCCGTGGAGGAGTTCGAGTTGGTGAAAAACAGGATCGCCTGGTACGCGGTGAGGTCGGACAGGACGCGGGTGCCGTCGAAGGCCGTCACGGAGGAGAAGGATCCCGAGGCGGTGAGATAGTTGGCGACGGATTGGGTGCCGCCGAGCGAGTTTCCCGTGCTCCAGACCAGCACCTGGGCCCGGAGATTCAGTGGCCCGGCGAGGCCAAGCAGCAGCAGCGCGCAGGAAGCGATAAATCTGCCGGAAGCTCTCATCCCGGGTAGGACACTAGCAGCGCCAGGGCTGGGGAAAAGGTTGAATTCGCGAAAAAATCCACCCCGTCCAGGTGCGATCGGACCTGATGCCCCGGGCTTCACTTACGGGGCAAAGACTTCGGCGCGTTCCCGGACGTCGAGTTCGCGCCAGACGCCGGGGCGAAGGTCGCCGAGCGCAAGGCCGCCGATCCGGGCGCGCACGAGCCGCAGGGTGGGGTGGCCAATGGCGGCGGTCATGCGCCGCACCTGACGGTTTTTACCCTCGGTCAGC
>CAIYFD010000343.1 GCA_903925425.1 uncultured Opitutia bacterium
ACGGATAAAACCGGATATTGGGGTTCGGAAAATACAACGAGGCTTGGGCTCTGCGCGCTCTGTGCCTCTGTGGCAAAACACTGCAGCGGCTTAATGCTTGTGCCAGGTCCGCAGCGCCTCACCCGTCAGCGAGCCCGGAGCCGCTTCCAGGCCGGCTCTTGCCCCAGCGTAGAGGAGCCGGCCGCCTTCCCGGCCGCCGCCGGGGCCGAGGTCGATGATCCAGTCGGCGAGATTGATCACGTCCAGGTTGTGCTCGATCACGATCACGGTGTTGCCGGCATCGCGCAGCTTGAAGAGCAGATCCATCAGCTTCTGGATGTCGACCCAGTGCAGACCGGTGGTCGGCTCGTCGAGGATGTAGAGTGTGTCGCCCTGCTGGCGCTTGCTCAGCTCGAGCGAGAGTTTCAGGCGCTGGGCCTCGCCGCCGGAGAGCGTCGTCGCCGACTGCCCGAGCGTGAGGTAACCGAGGCCGACCGCATCGAGCGTGGCGAGCTTGTCCACGATCCGCGGGATATTGCGGAAAAGCGTGATCGCCTCGCGCACGGTCATGTCGAGCACATCGGCGATGGACTGGCCATGGAACAGCACCTCGAGCGTCTCACGGTTGAAGCGCCGCCCACCGCAGCTGGGACACGGCGCGTAAGCGTCGGCGAGAAACTGCATATCGAGCTTGATGGCGCCGTCGCCCTGGCAGCGTTCGCAGCGGCCGCCGCGCACATTGAAGGAGAAGCGGCTCGACTTGTAGCCGCGCACCTTGGCCAACGGCACCTGGGCGTAGAGATCGCGCAGCAGGTCGAGCAGCTTGGTATACGTGGCGGGATTGGAGCGCGGACTGCGGCCGATCGGCTCCTGATCCACCTGCACGAGCTTCTCGAAGAGATCGAGGTTCTCGAGGCTGCGGTGCTTGCCGGGCAGCGTGCGGGCGCCGTTGAGCTTCTTGGCCGCGCCCGCAGCCAGGATGTCGTTCACCAGCGTGCTCTTGCCGGAACCGCTCACGCCGGTGACGCAGGTGAGCAGTCCAACCGGAAATTTCGCGTCGATGCCCTGCAGGTTGTGCTCGCGCGCCTCGCGGACCGTCAGCCAGGCGCCGTCGGGCGCCTTGGTCTTGGCGTCCTTGATGACCTGCAGCTTGCCCGAGAGATATGGGCCCGTGCGCGAGTCCTTCGCGGACAACTTCGCGCAGTCCGCCGGGGTACCTTGGAAAAGCAGATTCCCACCCTCGACGCCCGCCTCGGGCCCGAGCTCGATCAGCTCGTCGGCCAGCCGCAGGGTGTCCTCATCGTGTTCGACCACGAGGACGGTGTTGCCGCGGTCCCGGAGCGCCACGAGGTTGTCGAGCAGCTTGCGGTTGTCGTGCGCGTGGAGGCCGATGCTCGGCTCATCGAGCACGTAGATGACACCCATCAGGCCCATGCCGAGCTGGGTCGCGAGCCGCACGCGCTGGGCCTCGCCGCCGGAGAGCGTGGTGTACTCGCGGTCGAGCGTCAGGTAGCCGAGCCCGGTCTCAAGGAGGAAATGCAGGCGCTGCTCGATGCCCGTGACCACTTCCCGCGCCGCTTCGTTGCCGGCGTGCGCGGCGGCCAGGCCCTGCACGCGGCCGTGTGCGGCGCCGATGTCGAGCCGCATGAACTCAGGGAACTGCAATCCATCCACCGTCACCGCCGCGCTGCGCGGATTGAGCCGGGCGCCGTGGCACCCGGAACAGCCGCCCGCGACCATGTAGGTGGTCAGCCGGGCGCGGAATCCCTCGCTCTCAGTCTCCCGCCAGCTTTCGTCGAGGTCGGCCACCACCCCCGCGAAGGGCATCGCCTTGGCCTCGCGCATCCGGCGCAACTTGAAGGCGAACTGACGCTCCCCGGCACCGTGCAGAATCGCCTTCCGCGTCGCCTCGGGCAGCTTCTGCCACGGTACGTCGGCGTCGAACGGCAGTTGCTCGGCCAGCTGCTTGAGCTGGGCGTTGTGTTTGATGATGAGATTTTTTCCGCCGATCCGCCACGGCTTGATCGCGCCTTCACGCACCGACTTGGCCGGATCGGGCACGACCAGCTCCGGAACGAAGCGCATCTGCCGGCCGAGACCGCCGCAATCCGGGCACGCGCCCTCGGCGTGGTTGAAGGAAAAATGACGCGGCGTGAGCTTCTCGAAAATATCACCACAGATCTCGCACGCCAACGACTGGCTCAACGCGATCTCGCGCCAAGGTGCGTCAGCCGTCTTCTGCGCCAGCACCATCGCGCGGTCGTGCCCCTCGCGGAACGCCAGCTCGAGCGAGTCCGCCAGCCGGCTGCGCTGGTCGGCCTGCGCCACGAGGCGGTCGATCACCAGTTCCACCGTGACCGGAGCCGTGCCGGTCGGCACGAGGCCGGGCTCATCGAGGTTGCAGATCTCACCATTCATCCGGACGCGCTGGAAGCCGCGTTGGCGGAGCCGCGGGAGCTCGTCGCGCAGCACGCTCGGCTTGGCGGTCATGAACGGGGCGAGCAGCATGATGCGTTCGCCGGGGCACTCCGCGAGGACCCGCTTCACGTTGTCGTCGAGCGAGCGCTGGACCACCCGGCCGCCATCCTTCGGGCAACCTTGGGTCCCGGCCACGGCCCAGAGCAACCGGGCGTAGTCGGCGATCTCGGTCGCCGTGGCGATGGTGCTGCGCGGCGAGCCGCCGCCCGTGCGTTGCTCGATCGCCAGCACGGGCGAGAGGCCGTGGATGTAGTCGACGTCCGGGCGCTTCAGCTGCTCGAGCACCTGTCGCGCCTGCGTAGACAGGCTCTCCATGTACTTCCGGTAGCCCTCGGCATAGATCGTGTCGAAGGCCAGCGAGGATTTCCCGGAGCCGCTGGGGCCCGTGATCACGACCAGCTTCCCCCGCGGGATCCGCAGATCCAGGTTCTTCAGGTTGTGCTCGCGGGCACCTTTGACGTGGATGTGGGTTGCGGCCTGCATGCGGGGAACCGCCAACTTACGGAAAACCCGCCAAGGTCAAAGCGGGAAGAGGGGTTGGGCGCACGATTCGGGCGCAAGGGCGAGCCGGACTCGATTCGCGGGCTGAATCCGGATGTTTTGGCACAGAGGCACGAGACGCAGAGATCGGATGTTTTTCGATTCAGTACCCAAAACAACGAGGCTTGGGCTCTGTGCGCTCTGCGCCGCTGTGGCAAAACTCGGTTTGAAATCATCGCGGCCGGCTCGTTGAGCCAGCCCTACCCCAGGTCATCCGTGCAAGCTGGGGTTAAAACGGATCGCGTGCCTTACCTGAAGAGCTGGGGGGCGAACTCGTTGAGGTACTTCTGCCAATTGACCCAGTCGTGGGCGCCGTCGGTCGTGTGGCTGTCGACCTTGAAGCCGTGCTCCTTGAGGACCTTGAGCATGGCATCATTGCCGGGCATGGCGATCGGGTCGTTCTTCCCGATGGCGGTCCAGAAAAGCTTGAGCCCCTTTTTCAGCGCCGGGTTGTCGAGGGCCGCGGCGTTCGCCTTGATCATTGGGTCCCCCGGACCATTGAACAGGCCGGAGCTGAACACGCCGATGGCGGAGAACAGGTCGAGGTGCGGCAGGCTGATGCTGAGGGTTTGCGCCCCGCCCATCGAGAGGCCGGCAATCGCCCGGTTGGCGCGGTTGGCG
>CAIYFD010000344.1 GCA_903925425.1 uncultured Opitutia bacterium
CTCGCGAAAGCCATGGGCGCGTTCTCGGCCAAATGGGTCCGGATCGCGGCGGCGAAGATCTCGCCGAACTCGGCGCGCTTCTTTTCGCCCATGCCGAAGATGCCCCCCATGGCGGACTCGCTCGCGGGATAGAGCCGCGCCATCTGACGAAGGGTGGCATCGCCGAAGATGACATACGCGGGGACGGAGCGCTCGTCCGCCAGGGAGCGGCGCACCTGCCGGAGGCGCTCGAACAGGATTTCGTCGCACGCGACATCGCCCTCGCGCCTGGCCCGGCGGGCCACCGGCTTTTCCAGCGGCTTGGTCAGGGAAATCGCGGCGCGGGAGCGCAGGACTTCGATTCCCGCCTCGGTGAGCTCGAGCGTCGGAAACTGCCCTTCGGCCTGACCGACGAATCCGAGGCGGCTGAGCTCGCGACCGACCGCGGACCATTGGGTTTTGTCGAGTTCGCGTCCGATGCCGTAGGTCGAAAGCCGGTCGTGCCCCCAGCGCTGGATGCGCTCGTTGTCCGCGCCGGTCAGGACGGCGATGATGTGGTTCAGGCCGACGGCAAATCCCCCGGCCTGGCGGATGCGGTAGACGCAGGACAGGAATTTCTGGGCGACCACGGTGCCGTCGTAGGTTTCGCGGGGCTCGAGGCAGTTATCGCAGCCGCCGCAATTGTCGTGGGGAAACTTTTCGCTGAAGTACGCCAGCAACTCCGCGCGGCGGCAGCCGGCGCTTTCGGCAAAGTGCAGCACCCGGCGCAGCTGGGCACGGGCGATCTGCTGTTCATCCGCATCGGTCATCTCGTCGATGAAATGCGTCTGCTTGGCCGCGTCGCCGGCGCTGAAGAGGAGGAGGCAGTCCGCCGGCAGCCCGTCGCGCCCGGCCCGGCCGGTTTCCTGATAGTAGCCCTCGATGTTCTTGGGCAGATCGTGGTGAATGACCCAGCGGACGTTCGGCTTGTTGATGCCCATGCCAAACGCGATGGTCGCGCAGATGATCCGCACCTCGTCGCGCAGGAAAAGTTCCTGGTTCTGGCTGCGCGTCTCCGCGTCGAGCCCGGCATGATAGGGCCGGGCGGCGAGACCGCGCCCGGCGAGCGATTCGGCCACGCGCTCGGCGGCCGCCCGCGAGGCGCAGTAGACGATGCCGCTCTCCCCGGCGCGCTTGCCCACGAAATCGAGCACCTGCTTTGCGGGCTGGTCCTTGGACAGGACGCGGTAGCTGAGATTGGGACGATTGAAGCTGGCGACAAAAACGGCTGGATCGTGCAGGCGCAGATGCGTCACGACATCGGCCCGCACTCGGTCCGTCGCGGTGGCGGTGAGCGCCATCACCGGCACGCCCGGCAGCCAGTCGCGCAGTTTGGAGAGCTGCCGGTATTCAGGCCGGAAGTCGTGGCCCCACTCCGAGACGCAATGCGCTTCGTCGATGATCACGGCGGACACTTTCCAGGCTTTGAGATTCTGCTGCCAGTCATCGAGCATCAGCCGTTCCGGCGAGACATAGAGCAGACGCCACTCGCCGCGGTGCAATCCGGCCAGCCGTGAACGTGCGGCGGCCGCAGTGAGCGAGGAGTTGAGGAAAGTCGCCGCCACGCCCGCGGCCTGCATCTGGTCCACCTGATCCTTCATCAGGGCGATGAGCGGCGAAACGACCACGGTCAGCCCGGGCCGGATCAGCGCCGGGAGCTGGAAGCACAGCGACTTGCCCCCGCCGGTCGGCAGCAGGGCGAAGACGTCACGACCCGCCAGCGAGGTTTCGATGATTTCCCGCTGGAGCGGACGAAAGCTGTCGTAACCAAAGGTGGTCTTGAGGGTGAGCAGCAGGTCAGGCACGGCGGGGAAGTGAGTTGGGGTGGGGGGCGCCGGCGAGCCAATTGCGTTCACCTGTCGTGAACGTGAGCCGGCGATTGCCTGCGCAGGGGAGCCATCTGCTCCTGAAAACGCAGAAACCGTCCCCGATCTTTCACCCCATGTTGCGGCCGGACGAAAACGTCACGGCGTCTGCGGCTTACGGAAGAGATAATGGCTCACGAGCCATTCCTCGCCGCCGCGGTAGCCCCAGAGTTCGGCGCAGCTCATGTAGAACACCCGCCAGTAGAC
>CAIYFD010000345.1 GCA_903925425.1 uncultured Opitutia bacterium
ACACCCGGTAGATACCGGGGACGGGATTACTCTCGCAGACCTGGTCGTAGGTGCGGAGCGTGCGCTTGATGCGGTCACGGACATCCGGCGTGTCGGGCAGCCAGTCCTGCTGACTGTTGCCGAAGACAAACCCGCCGTCGGAGTTAAGGATCTGGATGCCCTTCACCGTCGGATAAACGTCGAGCACGTCGGAGATCTTGCGCACGATACTCTGGTAGAGGCGGTAGCCGGTGGAGGCGTCGCGCATGCTCCCCGAGGTGTCGATCACGAAGGCGATGTAGTTGCTGCCGAGCGGCACGCCGAGCGGCGACGGCTTGATGTTGGGCAGGATGGGATCGGCGCGTTTCTGCCGGGCGGCGATTTCCTTCTGCAGGTCGTCGAGGTCGACCAGCAGGGCCGCCTTGCCGCTCTTCTCCATCTGGATTTTTTTGTCCATGTCATCGAGCAGCGAGGTGATCCGGTCATTGGTCAGCCGGATCTCGGCGAGGCGCTGGGCGGCGGTGGAGTTGTTCCGGTTGGCCTCGTCCTGGTCCGACTTGATCCGGGAGAGCGAGGCGAGCTGCGAGGCGAGGATGCGGCGCAGGCTCTCGATGGTCTTGAGCTTGTCCTGATCATGCGCGCCGATGCTCAGCACGAACACGAGGATCATCGCTCCGAAGCCGCAGCAAATGCAGTCAAGGAACGCCAAGCTGAAGACCTGGGTGGAGCGGCGGCGGATCATATTTCGGGCCAGCCGGCCGAGGGGCTGATGACGGCTCCGTTGGTTTTGGTCGCGAGGCGCCAGTAGAGCCAGGTGCCGACGGGATCGCCGCTGAGGGGGAAAAGGATGGTGCTGATCGGCACACGGGTCGGCCGGAGGCGTTCCGCCACCTCGAAGAACTTTATGCGCTGCTCCTGGCCGACCGCGCCGTCCGTCGGGATCGAATCGCTCAGTGTGGGCAGGCCGTCAGTGAGCAGCACGAGGTTGTCGGGCAGGCGGGGCATGAAGCGCACGGTGGCGAAGGCCTTCTCGAGGTTGGCGCCGCCCTTCGGCACGAGTTCGTCGAGCCGGGTCACGACCTCCTTGAGCACCTGCCGGTCCTTGCTCGGCAGCCACTCATCGGCCCGGTTGGGCAGCAGCGGCACAGTGTTCTCATTGAAGAGCATGATCTTGAAGTGCGTCTCGGGCCCGAGGCTCGCGAGCATCCACTTAAGCGAGCGGATCACCCGCTGCCATTTTGGGGCCGCCCGCTTCTTGAAGTCGGGGTCGCCGAGGCGCGCAAAGGCGTCGTCAGGCGTCTCGTCGAGCATACTGCCCGACATCCTGACGAGAAAGAGGATGTACTCCCCTGTGAGGTTGACGCCGGTGAGGTACTGGCCGGGGTTGGGGATGGGCAGGTTCCGCTTCTCCTCGGTGGGGATGAGCTTCTTGTCGTCGAGCAGGACGTTGCGCGCGTCCTTCATCGAGCCGATGTCCTGCAACAGCAGCATCAGCTCACGCTGCCGGTCGGAGATCTTCAGCTCGGTGTCCTTCGCGTTCTGCTCGGCGGCGTCGATCTCGACCCGGGTCTTGAGGAGCGACTGCAGGATCCGGTCGGCCTCCGCCTGGGAAATCGTCACCTGCTCCTCGGCCGCGCGCACCTTGGCCTGGACCTCATCGACGCTCTCCATCTCGAGCGAGTTCTGCTTCGAGATGGTCAGGATGAACACGAGGATCATCGATCCGAAGCCGCAGCAAATGCAGTCAAGGAAGGCCATGCTGAAGACCTCCGTTTCGCGCCGTTTGCTGGAGACCGACATACTGTGTCCTCCGCCGCCGGTTTACTCGTGGCCCCGTGCGGAACCGCCTGCCGCCACGCAATGGATGAAAAGCAGTTCGCCCGCGCCGCCGGCCCCATGCACGGACACACGGTCGCCCGACTCGATTGCGGTGAGCGTCGCCTGCGCCGCGCCGGCGCCGGGTTCCTTGAGCCACAGGCGGCCGCCGTCGCGGACCAGCGAGACCGCGCCGTCACTCTCGGCGTCGAAATTACCCGGCAGCACCAAATCCGGCCCGGCGGCCGCGGTACCGATCGTGAACGTGCCGTTGTCGCCGATGGGGTGACCGGTGCCGGCGATCACGATGTGCGTCGGCACGGCCGCGCCCGAAGATTTTCCCTTGTGCACATGGATGCGCCACGGCGCCGCGCCGCCGCGATGCAGGTCGGAAAGTCGGAGCGAGGTCTCGACGGCGACAGTTGAGATGTCACCCGGGACCTGGGAACGGGCCGCGAGGCGGGCCGCGCCGCGCGCGGCGGCTCCGGGCGTTAGCCGCACCACCCGGAGGAAACCGTCGGCCCGGAGGCGGGCCTCCAGCCCGGGAACGGCGGCGGCGCGGTCGGTCAGCACCACGGTGCAGGCGTCGGATCCCACCGATTGCGCCCGGACAAACGGCTGCAGCACGCTTTCGATCTGGCGGACGAAGGCCTGGCTGTCGGCGACCAGTTGCTCATGCTTGGCCGGCATCTCGTAGGCGCGCTGGTCCGTGTTGACCTGATAGCGGAACTCGGTCGCCCCACCCTGCACGAAGAGCTTCGTCTGCCGGTAAAACATCTGCTCGATGCGGCCGTCGGCGAGGATGTCGAACGTGGTGTGCCGCAGGAAGCGGTTGCCCATCGCGGCGTTCAGGTACTTGAGCAATTCCGCCATGCCGGCGTGCGGCACCTCGACGAACGCGCGGCGGGCCAGCCGCTGGTCCGCCGCCGCCAGCAGGCTGATTTCCGCGGTGTGCAGGTTCACATCAATGACCAGCACGGGCAGGGCTGGATTAATCGCGGGCGCAGACGGGTCGGACAACCCGGCGCAAGCGAGGTCGATGATCGCCGCCAGCGGCAGCCTCAGTTCGACGGCAATGCCGAGGAGCAGGCCGATGCGCTCCTCCTCAGTGGCCACGTCGCGCAGATACGCCCCGGGCACGGCGAGGACCACGCCCTCGGCTTTGCCGGTGCCGGCGATGACGCGCTCGATGAACTCGCCCAGGAAATGAAACGCCAATTCCGAATGGGAAGGGACCTTGCCCGGCAGGTTGAGCGACACCGGGTCGTGCGTGAGCCGGGCGAGAAAACCACTGGTCACCCGGCGCGGAGTCGTGAACCACGCGTCCTCGGCGGCCGGACCATAAATGATCCCGGCGCCTTCGTGGCAGGCAAAGCCCGCCCAGGGCGCGGCCGTCTCCCCGCCTTTGACGGTGGGGAACAAACGGTAGCCTTCACCGTGCACGGCGGCGGCCAGCACACCCGCGTCCGAAAGTTCGATGCCGAGAATAGCCATGGTGCGCGCCCCGGTCAGGAAAGCATGCCGGCCGACTCGTCCTTGGTCGGCACCTTCATCACGTCCACCAGCCGGTCGCGGCAGTAGGATTGCGTCTCGATGATGAACGCCTCCTGGCCCGACTGCACGATGTGGATCAAGTACATGAGCACGATGCACAGCATGAGGCCGACGAACGTCGAGTTGAACGCGAGGCCGAGCTGGCTGGTGACCTGGCTGATGTCGCCCTTGATCGCCTCCTCCGCGTGGGAGAGGCCGTCGCCGATGCCGCGCACCGTGCCGACGAAGCCGATCGCGGGGATGGCCCACGCGATGTAGCGCACGAGCGAGAGCGAGGAGTCGAGGCGGTCGGCGGTCAACTCCGCGCGTTCCTTCACCGCCATCGCGGCGTCCTGGATCGAGCTCGTGGCGTGGAAGCGGTGCAGCGCCGCGAGGATGCACTCGGGCAGCAGCCGCTCGCGCCAGCGCGGGTTCCGCGCCACCTGGCTCTGCAACTCCTTGTAGCGGTCCAGCGCGTCCTCGGGCAGGATGCGCTCGCCGGGCTGCAGCCGCACAAAGTCCTCCTCAAGCAGGCGCTGCTCGCGGCGGATCTCGAGCATCTTGTAGCTGAGAAAGAAAACACCCCAGACGCAGAAGATCACCTCCACCTCGGGCTCGCGGTCCTTGATGATCAGCGCGAGGTGCCGTTCCTGCAGTTTGACGGAGCCGCCCGCGCCCTGCGAGAGGTACGCCTTGCGCTCGAGGAGCAGCTCCTCGGCGCGCGGCCGGATCCACGTCGTGTAGAGTCCCTCAACAAGGAGAATCGAGAGGAGCAGGCCGACGTTGGGGACGAGGAAGTCGGGGGAAAGCATCCCTTTTTTGCGGGAAATCATCGGTGGGGCGGAGTTAGCAGGGCGAAAGCGGGAGCGGAAAGTTCTAGGCAGTAACGGGCGTGTTACCGAGCTGATTCCAATTGAACGTTGCCAGCACGGCTCGGTCAAAAATAGGCGTTAGTTGAGCAAAGCCCCAGTCCTGCGCAGTGTCCTGACTCAGGCGCCTCCGTTCCCGCCCTTCCCACCATGAGCTCATTCCTCCCGCGCCCCCGTTTCCCCCTCACCCCGCTCGTCTGCTGCGGCACCGCCGCCGCGCTCTTCGCGGCCGGCTGCGCCAGCAGCGGCGCCCCGCCCTCAAAGACCGTGAGCGGCGCCGGCACGGGCGCGATGGTCGGCGGCTCGGCCGCCGCGCTTGCGGGCGTCGTCGCCCCCAACTCCGCCATGAATTCCGGCGCGGCCATCGTCGGCGGCGTCGCGGCCGGCGCGATCATCGGCGGTGCGATCGGCGCGATCCAGCAGGCGCGCAGCAACCGCGAGCAGGACCTGCTCGCCCAGGAACGCGCCTACAACGCCGAACAGTCAACGCGCCGCCGCAACGAGGCGCAGCAGAAGCTCGCGCTCGAGGAGGAGCTCGCCGTCCGCAAGGGTTTCCTCATCACCGAACTGGAGATGACCGAGCAGGAGAAGCGCACCGCCGAGGCCGAGGCCAAACTCAAGCAGTCGCGCGAAACGTACCAGACGGCCTACAACAAGACCAAGAAGCTCGACGAGCTGAAGGAGAAGCAGCTCGCGGCCGAGGTGGAGAACTCCAAGATGGAGGACCAGATCAAGCGACTCCAGAGCAACGAGCCGCTTTCCGCCCCCCTCGACGTGGCGCCCAAGATCCAGCCCGTCGCACCCGCGACTCCCGCCGGACCCGCCGCGACCGCGGTGAAGTAGACCTTCTGCGTCTCATCCGCCATGACC
Source organism: uncultured Opitutia bacterium (assembly GCA_903925425.1). GTDB lineage: Bacteria > Verrucomicrobiota > Verrucomicrobiia > Opitutales > Opitutaceae > CAIYFD01. Next base: position 5,067 of record CAIYFD010000345.1, read on the forward strand.
GCCCGCCCCGTTTTTTGGATCCTCGCGCGGGCCGCGGTGTTGACCGCCTGCCTCGGAGCGGCCGGCTGCACGACCGCCTACCAGATGAAGGTCGACACCACGAGCGCCCCGCCCGAGGCCCGCATCGAGGCCATCCGCCGCGCGCCGAGCGGCGACCTGCAGTCGTACCAGTTGCGCGACAAGAGCGGTGGGAAGGACGCCGACAGCCTGCGCGCCCAGGAGACCGTCGCCATGGTCCGGGCCGCGCTCAACGGTCGCGGACTTTTCGAGGCGGCCAGTCTGCCGACGGCCGACATGATGATCGACGTCGAGTACGGCATGGACAAGCCGAAGACCCACATGGAGGAGATGATGGTGCCGATCTACGCGCAGAACGGCGGCGGCGTCATCTACGGTCCGCGCCAGGTCACGTCCCCGACCGGGTCCAGCACCACCCGCACCTTGCCCTCACTCGCCCCGCCCGGCACCCAGCTGGTTGGCTATGAGCCGATCCTCGTCCCCGTCACCACCTACGAGAAATTCATCCGCCTCTCGGCCCGCGAGGCCCGCGCCGCGCGCGAAGGTGCCGCCGCCGGCGACCTCTGGAGCGTCAGCATCTCGAGCGAGGATGAAAGCAACGACCTGAGAAAATACCTGCCGCTGCTGGCCTCCGCGCTCGTCGGCTATGTCGGCGCCGACACGTCCGTCCAGCGCACGATCAAGCTAAGCCCGAAGGACCCGACGATCAGTCTGGTCAAGCAGGGACCTTGAGCCCCGGGGCGGCTGCGTAGTCACCCGCGCGGTTTTCTCTTTGCCGGTGGTTTCGCCCACCCTACCGTGCCGCGTGGTTGGCAACACGGCATCTCCGGAGCCCCGGAACCTTCAGACGTTGTCCTGGCCCGCACGGATCAGCCTCGGGCTGCTCGCGCTCGCGGCAGCCGGCCTTTCGCTCCTACTCTGGCCGCAATGGCGCAATAATCCCGACCTGTCGCACGGGCTCTTTGCCCCGGTCGTGGCGCTCATCCTCTTCGCCGAGGCGCGGCGAGCGGGTCCCTTCCGCTACCTGCCGGCCAGTCGCGGCCTGACCGTGGGACTCGCCGCCTGCCTCGCGGCCGGGGTGTTCGCGGTCGCCATCGGTGGGCTTTATGCGGCCGCCCTCGGCTGGTCGCACGGCATGGTCGGTTTCGTTTTCGCCGGGGCCCTCGCCCTCTTCCTGCTCGCGGGCCTGCTGGTCTTCGCGCGCGACGATCTCCGACTGATCCCATGCAACTGGGCCGCGCTGCTCGGCGCCGGGCTCTGGCTCGCAAGCGCACCCATCCCGCCCGGGACGTACGGGCGGATCACGCTCACGCTCCAGCTCTGGGTCACGGGCAACGTGCTCCGCGCGCTGCACCTCATCGGCATCGCCGCCGTCCAGCACGGCAACATCATCGAGCTCGCGCGCACCACCGTGGGCGTCGAGGAGGCCTGCAGCGGCGTCCGCAGCCTGATCTCCTGCATCTACGCCGCCCTGTTTTTTTCGGGTTTTCTCGTCCGCCGCCCGTGGGCCCGCGCCGTGGTGGTCGCCCTCGCCGCCCCGCTCGCCCTCGGCATGAACTTCATCCGCTCGCTCGCGCTCACGCTGCTGGCCAACGACGGCATCGACATCGGCGGCGCATGGCACGACGCCACCGGCTACGCGATCCTCGGCATCACCGCGGTGCTCCTCGGCGGTCTGGCCCTATGGTTGTCGCGGCACGATCCCGAGCCGGTGGCGCGCGCTCCGGCCGGCGGCGCCGGGGCGCGCCGGCCCGCGCTCCTGCTCGCCGGTGGACTCGGCCTCACCGCCATGCTCCTAGGTTTCTTCCTCTACTACTCCATCCGCGCGCCGCGGGAGGACCATGCGGCGCCGGACGTTGCAGCGCTCCTGCCGGCCAGCTTCGCCGGCTGGCAGGTCTCCACCGCCACGGATCTGAACCGTTTCGCCGACACCCTGCGCACCGACCGGTTTGTGCAGCGTACTTACCAGCGGCGCGACGCGGCGGGCCGGGTCATCGATCTCACGGTCTACATTGCGTACTGGCTGCCCGGCCAGGCCAGCGTGAGCCAGGTCGCGACCCACACGCCTGATGCCTGCTGGCCGGGCGGTGGGTGGGATCCGGTGCCCGTCGCGCAAACCCGGGTGTGGATCGCCGCCGCCAACCACGAGCTGGCCGCCGCCGAGTACCGGCAGTTCAAGAATCCCGTCTACCTCCAAAATGTGTGGTACTGGCATCTCTACGACCGCCAGCCGATTCCCTACCTTGACCCGCTCTCGCCCAAAAACCTCCTCGAGATCGCGCTGCGCTATGGCTTTCGCCGCGCCGGCGACCAGATGTTCATCCGCATCTCGAGCAGCCGGCCATGGGACGAGATCGCCCGCGAGCCCCTGCTCCGGGAGATCGTCGATCGCTTGCACCCGCTCGGCCTCGGTCCGCCTCCGGCCGGCCCTGAGGCCCGTTGAAGCGGAAAGTTGAAGTTTTAAGTCGATTCCTCCGGGCCTCCGGTACTTCAACTTAAACTTCCCTCTTAAACTCCATCCCCATGCCACTCGCCCTCACCAGCAAGGAAAGATTCGCCCTCACCATGATCGCCGCGCTGGTGGTCCTCGGCCTGATCGGCTACGCGCTGTGAGCCGGATTCAAACGGGCGGATTTCTTAACCACGGATTGCACGGATTCGAAGTTCTGACCCTTCAAACCGTCTGCTGCCTTAATCCGTGTCATCCGTGAAATCCGTGGTCAAAAAGTCCGGTTGCCTGAAAGCATGAGCCTCGACCCGTCCTCGCCTGAACCCGCGCCCCGGAACCGGTGGTTGCCTTGGTTGGTCGCCATCATCGCCCTCCTCGGCATGGGGTTCTTCGCCCTGCGAACCGCCACGACGCGACAGGAGGCGGAGTCGCTGCGACTGCAGTTGGAACTGCGCGATCTTGAACTGCGTGACGCGCGCAACCGCGGCGCCGCCGAGCGACTCATCCTTGAACGCCAGATCGAGGCGGGGCGCAGCCCGGCCGCCGCGCCCAAGAATTGAAACTTGTCTCCGCGCAACCGGAGTCGAATCTGGACGAACTCATGGTCATCAAACCCAAGGTTCGCGGTTTCGTCTGTGTCACGGCCCATCCCACCGGCTGCGCCGCCCACATCCAGGAGCAAATCGACTACGTCAAAAAGAAGGGCCCGATCAAGGACGGCCCCAAGTCGGTCCTCGTGATCGGCGCCTCCACGGGCTACGGGCTCGCCTCGCGGATCACCGCCGCCTTCGGCAGCGGCGCCAAGACCCTCGGCATCTTTTTCGAGCGCCCCTCCGAGGAGGGCCGCACCGCCACCCCTGGCTGGTACAACACCATCGCCGTGACGAACGCGGCCCGCGCGGCGGGCCTCTACGCCGGCAACCTCAACGGCGACGCCTTTTCCGACGACATC
>CAIYFD010000346.1 GCA_903925425.1 uncultured Opitutia bacterium
CCGTTCACGACCTTGAAGAGGTGATGGATCGAGCCGAGCGAGAGTGTGGGTCCGTCGCCATCGATCACGGGCTCGCCGAAAATCTCCGGCTCGGCCAGGAAGGCGCGGAGCAGGATCGACGTCGGCTCGAACCGCGAGGTCATAATGTCCGTGGTCGGCGGGCGATCCGGGCCCAGGGCGCGTTTGAGCGCAGGGAGGGCCGGCTCGCCGGTGACCCAGGGCTTGTCCGCGAAGATCATGAAGCCCGCGGCATTGAGCTGCTCGATCGCGGCCATCTTGGAGTGATTCTTGCCCGCGAGGATGACGAGGTCGCCGGTGCGGTCGTGGAGCAGTGCGGCGAGCGGATCGGCCTCGTGGTGGCAGCAGAGCTGCCAGCGCGTGGGAAAACTCTCCCGCCGGTTGAAGCTCTCGATCATCGCGCAGAAGGCCGCGAGCCCGGGGCCTTCGGGCGCGTAGACATGGACCTCATCATCCAGCCCGGGATGGGATTCACGCAGGCTGAGTGCGGCGTGGAAATGCCCGGGATCGAGGACGGTGACGCGAAGTCGTTTCATGGCGGCGGTGGATTCGGGCCGAAGCCGGAATCACTCGGGCAAGGGCCGCCCCTTGGTTTCCGGGAGGAACGCCACGGCGATCAAGCCGATCAGGAGGATGCCGCTCACCCAGGCCCCGGCGTTGCGGAAGGCCTCCAGCCGCGCATCGGCCGTGGTGGCCCCGGCGGCCAGCCGGGCCTGCAGCACGCCGAGGGTATAGGGACCGCTCGCGGCGACGAACCGGCCGACGTTGTAGCAGAAACTGACGCCGGTGCTGCGCAACCGGGTCGGGAAAAGTTCCGGCAGGTAGATGGCGAACCCGGCAAACAGGGCGAGCTGGCAGAAGCCCATGAGCGGGATGAAGACGAAGATGTGCCACGTTTGGTTCAGGTACTTGAAGACCAGCACCGTGCTGAGGAATGCGCAGATGAACGCCACGATGAAACTCGGCTTCCGGCCGAAACGCTGCGCGGCCCGGGTGAATGCCATCATCCCGAAGAAGCAGCCGATCTGCTGCATCACCATCGTGATGCCCGTCCAGATCATCCGCTGGCCGGGGATCTGGGCCGCGGGAACATTCTCCGCCCGCAGCTGCCGCGTGGTCACGTCGCCCACGAGTTCCGGGGTGAAGTTGCCCACGCCCCAAAGGCCCACGACACCGGCGACGCAAAGCAGCATGCCCAGCAGGGCCGCCTTCCGCCACGGTCCGGGGCCAAACAACGAGAGGTAGGAGCCGAAGCGCACGCCGGTGGCGCGTCCTTCCTCCCGGGCCTTGATCCATTTCGCGGGCTCCTTCATCCGGAACTGGATGAACACGCACAGCAGGGCGGGCAGCGCCCCGACCAGGAACATGTAGCGCCATTCGCTGCCCGGCTTGAGGGTCGTGGTCTCGAGGTAACCCACGAGGATCGCGAGCAAGCCGGCGGCGATGTTGCCCACGGCGGACAGGGCTTGGAAAAGGCCCAGCGCATGCGGCCGCGGCCCGTCGGGCAGCGCGTCCGCGACCAGCGCCACGGAAAGCCCGAAGACCCCGCCGACGCCGAGGCCGGTGATGAACCGGTAAACGGTGAAATCCACGACGTTGCGCGACAACGCGGACAGCCCGGTGCAGACCGAGTACAGCAGCACGGTGTACATCAGGGTCCGGGCCCGCCCGATGCGGTCGCCGATCGGGCCGAAGATCAGCCCCCCGGTCGCCCAGCCCGCCACGAAGATCGCCGTGGTGAAGCCGCCCCAGCTCTTGAGGTCGTCGGACGAGGTTCCCGCCGGCATCAAATCCGCGATCGCCGGATTTCGCACCAGGTTGAAGATCTGCTGGTCGAAGCAATCCAGACCCCACGCCAGCGAGGCGATGGTGAGGACGAACCAATGTTCGCGATTAAGTTCGCGCCACCAAGGCGCGGTGGGTGGCTGCGTGGGGGAGGGGGGCATTTTTTAAGGGAAACGAACGGGGAATTTTAACCACGGATTGGAAGGGTGGTCAGCCGCGGGAGCGGCGGAGGGTCGGGAATGATGGTCCTGCCCTTCCGGGCAGGGCCACATGAATTGCTGGTGCGAGGGCGCGGGCGGCGGATCAGGGCAGGGCGGACAGTTCCGCGTCGGTCCAGGCGCCGGAACGGCCGGCTGTGGCCCGGCGCACCTCGGCGACCTTGGCCGCCGAGATGGGAGCGGCCGTGTGACCCCAGGACCGGCGGACAAAGGTCAGGGCCGCCGCCAGTTGAGAGTCATCCAAGGCGCCCAGCGGGGTCATTTCACCCTGGAAGGTCACGCCGGCGGCGGTGATGGCCCCGCGCACGCCGTGCAGCACGATGCGAATGACGCGGTCCTCGGATCCGGTCGCCCATTCGGAATTAGCCAGCGGCGGCGCGAGCCCGTCGCGACCCTTGCCGTCGGGCTGGTGGCAAGCGGCGCAGGTGGTGGAGAAGATCTGGCGGCCGGATTGAAAGACGATTTCCTGCTCGGCGGTGAGAGGAATGACGGCCTCGAACGCTGGGACGCCCGGCTTGCCGGGCCAGAGCAACAGCGCGTCGACTGCGGCGATCTTCGGGGTGGCGTCGGCATTGTTTTGCTGGCGCAGCACCGCGAGGGCCGCGGGTTCAGCGTTCAGCTTCCGGGTCAGCGCCGGGGCGCCGCCCCGGCCACCGCGACCCGCGCCAGCTCCGCCCCGGCCGGCGGCGCCTGCCCGTCCCGCGGCGGCGGGGGTGTTGCCGGCGGCAACGGCCGTTGCAGGAGCTGCGGGAGTGACCACGGTGGGAGTCGCCGCGTTGTCGGTGACCACCGCACCGGCCCGACCACCTCCGCCTCCACCCGCCCGGGCGGGCGTGGCCGCAGCCCCGCCGGCAGCCCCGCCACCGGCGCGACCGCCACCCGCGCCCCCACGTCCGCCTCCAGCGGCCGTGAGCTGCCCGGCCATGCCATCGAGCATGGCGAATTGGCGCCACAGCGCGGTGCCGCTCTGACTTGCGGCCAGATCGAGCAGGCGGGTAATACGGTCAGATTTGCCTTCGAGGAACACCGCGCGGGAGAGAATGCTGAGGATGTCCGTGGCGACGGGGCTCTGCGTCTGCCAGGTCGCTTCCGTCGCCAAATGCTCGATCATCTCGAGCTCCTGGCCACCGAGGCTGCTGATGACCGCATCACGCACGAGGGCGTTCTCGCGGTTTTGGGTCAGGATGGTGGTGAGGCCGGAGAGGGCGTTGTTGGTTTCGCCCAAGGTGAAGGCCACCTGGCGCTGGACGTCGACATCCGGGTCCTTCGCCAAGGGCAGGAGCACCGCGAGCATGGCCGGCGCGGCCTTGGTCTGGAGGAGGGATTCACTCACGCGGACGGCGTTGGCGCGCACCTTCGGGTCCTTGGCCTTCAGCGCGGCGAGGATTGCGGGTTGGTCCGGGTGGCCGAGGCCGTCGAGGGTCCAGAGCGCGTGGATTTGGGCGAGCGGCGACGGGCCGGAGGCCGCCAGTTTGCGCAGGGCGGGCAGCACCGAGAGATCCGCGCGTTCCACCAGGATGCGCTGGGCGTTGTCGCGCCACCAGCCGTTGGCGTGGGAGAGGGTGGCAACCAGTTCGGCCGAGGTGGCGTTGCCCAGGTTGGGCTTGGCGGCGGTCGCCGGCGCGGTGGCGGGCACGATGCGATAGATGCGGCCGAGGTGGGTGTCGTTCTGCAGGCCACGGGACAGGATCTGATCCCGCAGGTAGCTTGTGACGTACACGCGGTGCTGGATGATGCCGTGGTACATATCCACGACGTACATCGCGCCGTCGGGGCCGGTGTAGAGATTCACCGGGCGGAACCGTTCATCGGTGGAAACGAGGAACTCGGTCTGCTTGGCCGCGTAGGGATTGTCGGCGGTGATGACGCCGTCCTTCTCCGTCAGGACATTGCGCCGCACGAGGTTTCCGGTTGGTTCGCAGAGGAAGGCGTCGCCGAGGAAGGACGAGGGAAACAGGTCGCCGCGATAGATCATGGGGGCGCAGGCGCCCGTGAAGGTCGCGAGGGTGAAATCCTCGCGCAGCTGGCCGGCCTGATAGCCACGATTGACGCCGGGGTTGATGCGGCCCGGCCAGACTTCCTGGCTTGGCCCGAGGCGGACATTGGCGCCTTGGGCGTTGGCGAAGTTAGGATTGCGCGTGAGGTATTCCGCCGGGACGAGGTCCACGCGCAGCTGGTCGCTGTTGCTGTTGGAGAACAGCCGGCCGTAGTTGTCTTGGCTCAGGCCCCATTGGCCGCGCGAAACGGTGGTGCCCCGGTCCCAGACGCCCGCGGTGTTGCGGTAGCGGGTGGGGTAGTTGGCGCTGTAGATCCAGTTGTCCATGGCCCAGGTCAGGCTGTTGGCGGAGTGCTCCACGTTCATGCGCGTCCCGAGGAGCGGATTGGCCTCCACCGCGTAGTTGTCGGACATGAGCGTCTTTTCGTCGGCGACGCCGTCGCTGTCGGTGTCCCGGTAGAACCAGAGCATCGGCGGTTCCGCCACGAGCACGCCGTCGCGCAGCAACATGAAGGCGCGGGGCATCACGAGGTGGTCGAGGAAGGGCGTGCTCTTATCCATGCGACCGTCGTGATTGGTGTCCTCGAGCACGGAGATGCGGCCCACGGGGTTGGCTTCGCCCTCGCCCTTTTCGTTGGGCATGTACCCGCGCATCTCGAGCACCCAGATGCGGCCATCGGGCCCGAACTGGAGGGCGACCGGATTGTCGATCAGCGGATCGCTGGCGACGATCTCCACCTTGAAGCCGTCCTGGACCTTGAAGGTCTTTAGTGCCTGCTCGGCGGTCAGGGCCGGGGCGGGGGGGATGATCTCAGCCGGGACGCGTGAAACCTGCACCTCGCCACCGCGGTCGCCGGACTGGCCGCGCACGAGCGGGCTGAGGGCGAGCAGCGGTAGCAGCAGGGACCAGGAGAACCTGGGGGAAAAACGCTGGGTAAGAGGGAGGGATGCCATGAGGGGAGAGCAGCGGGTTGGAGTCGACAGGGAGACGGACGAAAGCGGGGGAACGGGCGGATTCTTGATGAGGCGCCCGGAAGCACTGTTCAAGGGGTGTTTACAGGGTAAAAAATGTGATCTGACACCTGACGAAGTCAGTTGGGAACCGGGCGGCAACGCTCGATCATCTTTACGGTAAAGGCGAAATCCATTCGCCGTCCACCATGATGCTGAGCGGACGGTCCGGGACCCCGCGTTCCCCGCGGGAAATCATGCCGGCGAGGGTCTCGATTGCCACGGACCCAATCTCCTCCGGGCGCTGGTCCATGCCGCTGGCGGCGCGCGAGCTCGGCCAGTCCAGTGTGACGACCGCCGGGCGTTTCCGGATGGGCACGGTCCGCAGCGCCTTCGCGAGGAGTTCGCCGTCGATTTCCTCGACGAGGATGACGTCCGGTTTGTTGGTCGTCAGCCAGACGGTAAACTTTGGGTCCGAGAGCTTGGGTCCGACTGCCGTGCCGAGGAAGGGCGGCACGGGTTCCGTCCCGCCGAACGTGTTCTGCCACGCCACGCCGCCCGCCCAGCGGTGCCGGACGCGTTCGTCCCAGTCCTGCGAGATCGCGAGGCCGATGCGCCGGTAACCCTCGTCCGTCAGCTGCCGGCAGGCCCGGATGATGTTGTCATAGTGGTTGGGCGTCACGCTGTGGACGCGCGGCGCGGTGACGGAGGAAGTGACGGAGACGACGGAGTAGTGCTCCCAGTCGAGCAATGCGCCCAGGTCGAGCTGCCGGGGCATCGGCATCAGGACGACGCCCTCGACGCCGCGGCTGCGCAGCACGCGCTGCAGGCGGGCGCGGTTCGCCTCCGCGGGGATTTCCATCGTGTTGAAGGCAAAGCCCAGCGACTCGGCGCGCTTCTTCAGGCCTGCCTGCACCCGCTCGGCGAACTCGTGGCGGATTTTGCCGGGGGCCGGGCCGGCCTCGACCAGGCCGCAGATGTTCGCCTGGCCGCGCGCCGGCGAGCTCATGCGGAGGTGCTGCATCAGCTTGGCGATGGTCGGATCGGGCTGGTAGCCCCGCAGCTTGGCGAGGCGCTGCAGGCGCCGGCGCGTGGCGGTCGAGATCTCCGGGCGGTTGCGGAGGGCCAGCGAGAAGGTCATCGCGCTGACTCCGGCCTCGGCAGCGAGGGTCCGGAGGGTGGGGCGGATGGACTTCATTTAACTTTACCGTAAATCCAACGGGATTTTCGCCGCAACGCCGAAGTGGCTTCCGGCGGTGCCGTCGTCGGGCGCCCGCCGGGATCGAAGGGATATCGCGGCGGCGGTGACACCTGAGCCCTGCCGCGGAAGCGGCTGACAGCGCGGAGGGAATCCACGCCCAGTCGTCCTCAGCCGGCCGCCGCGGCGCGGGCGAATTCCTTCGCGCGGGCGGTGATCGCGGCCCAGTCGCCGGCCTTCAGCGCGGCAGGCGACACGAGGGCGCTGCCGGCGGCGGTGGCAAAGGCGCCGGCCTTGAGGAAGGTGCCGACGGTTTCCGGGGTGACGCCGCCCGTGGGTAGTAATTCGATCATCGGGAAGGGGCCCTTGAGCGACTTGATGTAGGCGGGGCCGAAGAACTCGGCGGGGAAAATCTTCACGACGTCGGCGCCGCATTCCCAGGCGGTGACCACCTCGGTCGGGGTCAGGGCGCCGCAGAGGACTGGGATATCAAGGGAGCGCGCGGCCTCGACCACCGCGGGGCGGACGGCGGGTGTGACGATGAACTTGGCGCCGGCGGCGATGCCGGCGCGGGCGGTCTCCGCGTCGAGCACGGTGCCGAGGCCGAGCAGCACGCCGGGCAGCTCGCGCGCGGCGCGGGCGACGAGCTCGATCGCGCCGGGCGTGGTCATGGTCAGCTCGATGAGGTTGAGGCCGCCGGCCTGCAGCGCGCGGCCGCATTCGATCAGGCCGTCGGGAGAATCGGCGCGGATGAGTGCGATGACGCGGCCGGCCCGGATGTGTTGGAGGGTGGTGGAGCGTGACATGGTCAGGAGTTACCGTTGTGGCCGAGCGAGGCGGAGAGTTCCGCGGCAGCCGCCTGCACATGGGCGGCCATTTCCGGGATGCGCTCCTTGGTGAAGCGGATGGTGGCCGCGGTGATGCCGATCGCGGCGACCACGGCGCCCGTGGAGGAAAAGACCGGGGCGGCGAGGCAGCGGACGCCAGGGGCGAACTCCTCGTCGTCGAGGCTGTACCCGCGCTGCTTCGTCTGCACCGATTCGCGGCGCAGCTCGGCGAGCGTCACCAGCGTGCGGGGCGTGTGCCGGTCGAGGGTCTGGCGGGCGGTGACACCCGGGAGCGTGCCGCCGTGGAGATAGGTAAGGAAGATCTTCCCGGTGGACGAACAGTGGAGGGCGGCGAGGAAGCCCGGGCGCGAGGCGGCGCGGAGCGGGTGGGGACTGTCCTGCACGGCGACGATGAGCGAACGGTCGTCGCAGGGGATCGCGAGGTGCGAGGTCTCGTCCGTCCGGGCGGTGAGGCTGGCAAGGACCGGGAGCGCGGCCGTGCGGATTTCGGTGCCGGCGAGGGAGGCGTTACCCAGCTGAATGACGACCGGGCCGAGCTCGTACTGGCCGCCGTTCTTCCGGATCAGGCCCTCGAGGGTGAGTGTGGCCATGATGCGCAGGGTGGTGGTGACAGGGATGCCGAGCTCCCGGGCGAGATCGGCGCCCTTGTGGCTGCCGGCCTGGCGGCCGAGGTGCTTGAGGATGCGGCAGGCGTTGCGCAGGTTGGGGATGACGTAGCGCTCGGACGGGTCGACCGGGAGCGGCTTCAGGGCGGGGGAGGAGCGGGTGGGCACGGGAGAAGGGTGGGCGGTGTGGCGATGAAGAAAACGGAACACGCGGTTCGTGCGAAGAAGAGTTTTCGCTTGTCACCCGAAATGAAGAGTTCAAATATGAAGTACAAGTTCATTAGTGAACCAACTGATGAGCGCGTCCCCACGCCCCGTCCCTCGTTTCCGGTCTGACCGGCCGTGGGCAGCAAACCTCAGCCCCCCCACTAAAGATGCAAGTCCAACCTCCCTCCCGGCGGATTCCCTCCGGTCCCGCCCTTGTCTCGTCCCTCCTCCTCCGTGTCCTCGGTCGCGCCGGCGGGCTTCTCGCCGGCTTGGTCTTCGTCACGAGCGTGGCGTTGGCCCAGGCCACCGGCACGATTTCAGGCCGAGTCCTGAACGCCACCAACGGGCAGTATCTCAAGAACGCGCGGGTCACGGTCGAGGGCACCACGCTCGAGGCCCTCACTGGCGAGTTCGGTGAATACCGCATTTCCGGCGTGCCGGCGGGTGCCGTCACAGTGCGTGCCACCTACGGCGCCCTGCCGCCGGTCTCGCTGAGGGTCGCCGTCACCGCCGGGACGGGGAACGAGCAGAATTTCAACGTCGGCACCGTGGGCGTCGGCCAAGGTGACGTCGTGAAGCTCGATGAGTTTGTCGTTTCCGAGACGCGCGAAACCAACGCCGCGGCCATCGCCACCACCGAGCAGCGTTATGCGCCGAACATGAAGAGCGTCGTCTCGTCCGACGCCTTCGGTGACGTGAATGAGGGCAACGTCGGTGAGTTCCTGAAATACCTCCCCGGCATCACGGTTGATTACGTCGCGGCCGACGTGCGCACCATCTCGGTCGGCGGATTCGCCAGCAACTTCACGGGCGTCAACGTCAACGGCAACCGGATGGCCAGTGCTGTCTCGGGCAACACGGATCGCGTGTTCGAGCTGGAGCAGGTCTCGATCAATAACATTGCGCGCGCCGAGGTCACCCGCGTGCCGACGGCCGACCAGCCGATGGACACGCTCGGCGGCTCGGTGAATCTCATCAGCAAGAGCGCGTTTGAGCAGTCGCAGCCGAGCCTCCAGTACAAAACCAACGTCAACATCCCGAATGAGAACCGGGACGACCTCTTCCGGGCTACCCCCGGTCCGGGGAACAAGAAGACCTACAAGAATCTCCCGGGCTTCGAGCTCACCTATACGAACCCGATCTCGGACCACCTCGGCGTCGTGCTCACCGCCATCAGCTCGAACCAGTTCAACGAGCAGCACCGCTCCGGCACGACGTGGAACTTCAACGCCGCCGGCACGGGCGCGACGGTGACGAACCCGTTCCTCTCGAACTTCACGATCCAGGACGGCCCGAAGAACAGCTACCGCGACTCCGCCAGCGGCCGCGTGGACTGGAAGACGAAGAGCAACCACGTCTTCTCGCTCGGCGCGCAGGTAAACTACTACAAGTCGTTTTTCGGCAACCGGAATCTCAACTTCGCCACCGGCACCAACGCGGTGCCGACCCCCGCGACCGGCATCCCGCTCACGTTTGACCGGACCTTCACGCAGGGCGCCACGGGGCGCGGCACGGTCACCGCGGGCACGTCCTTCCGCGACAAGCTCGGCGCCACGCAGGCGTTCGACTTCGCGTATCGCTACACCGGCCGCTCCTGGGAGGTTGATGCGGGCACCAGCGCCTCGAACGGCCGCACGTGGTACCGCGACCAGCCTCGCGGCCACTTCGAGAATGTGACCACCACGATGCAGAATGTCTCCACCGTGCGCATCGATGGCATCACCTACCCAGCTCCGGCAAATTTCGTCGTGAAGGATGCGGCCGGCAACGTCCTCGACCCAAATGCCATCGCGAACTACCGCATCAACACGGTCGTTTCCCGGCCCACCGATGGCGAGGCGACTAACAAGGCGATCTATGCGAATGCGCTGCAGCATTTCTATCCCGCGGGCATCAATCTCGCGCTGAAGACCGGTTTCTCGCTCCGCAGCGAGGACCGCGACAACCGCCGCATCTCGGCCTACACCTACACGTTTGTCGGCGCCGACGGCGTCGCGAACACCGCTGACGATTCCGCGCTGCCGTATTTCGACACGACGTACGCCAACGTCGATCCGCATTGGGGGTTCCCGACGATCCAATGGGTGAGCCCGTACAAGCTCTTGGATGTCACCAAGACGAACCCCAGTTATATCGCGGCCACGCCGGCACAGGCGGTCACCAACGAGACCAACCGCATCAACGGCTCGGAAAAGTACAGCGAGGTGATCACCGCGACTTATCTCCAGGCCGAGGCCTCGCTGTGGCAAAACCGGTTCCGGGTTGTGGCCGGCTGGCGCTACGAGAAGACCCACGACAAGGGTCAAGGCCCGCTGGTCGATCCGGACGCGCCGTTCCAGCGCAATTCGGACGGCACGTTCGTCACCGTCAACGGCGCCCGGGTTCGCAAGGCCGAGGCCGGCGCCGTCGGCTCGATGGAGGAACTCCTTCTCGTGCGCAGGGAGCGCAAAGGACTCGGTAACCGCAGCTACGACGGTATCTACCCGAGCATCAACTCGACGTACAAGGTGAAGGAGAACCTGCAGGTGCGCTTCGCCTTCGCGAAGACCTTCGGCCGGCCGAACTTCACCGACCTGGTGCCCAACACCACGATCGACGAGGCGGATTCCACCCCTGCTCCCGGCGCCGTTCCCGGCATCATCACGTACCGCAATCCCGCCCTGAAGCCCTGGAGCGGCAATAACTACGACCTCGGCGTGGAGTACTACTTCGGCGGCGGCGGATCCCTGTCCGTCTACGGCTCCCAGAAGAACCTGCATAACTTCTGGAACACCGTCAGCACGCCGCTCACCCCCCCGCTCGCCACCGAACTCGGCCTGGAGCAGGTCTACGTGGGCTGGCAGCTTAACTCCAAGCTCAACGGGGGCACCGCGAAGATCTCGGGTCTGGCCATCGACTATAATCAGCCGCTGGATTTCATCCCGAAGTTCGGCAAGTTCCTCTACCTCCGGGCCAACGTCACCCGCCTGCATCTCGAGGGTGA
>CAIYFD010000347.1 GCA_903925425.1 uncultured Opitutia bacterium
CGCCGACCTCCTGGTCGAGCAGCTTGACGGCAGCGGCGAGCTCCGGGCTGTCGGGTCCGCTGGCGTGGCCCACGGTGTTGGTGGCCTCGAGGTAGAGCGTGATGATATCGGGGCGCTGGCCGAGCGGGAGCCGGAACCAGCCCGCCAGTTCCTCGAGTCGTGCGGCGAACGTGAGGGTGTTGTCGTACGGCTTCCAGAGGGTGGGCCGCCTTCCGCCGATCTCCGCCTCGGAGCCCGGCCAGAAACTAGTGGCGCTGCGTTGGCCCTCGCGCACCGCCGTGTTCCAAATCGGCTCGCCGAGCCACCACGCACTCTGCCGGGCGATCAGGGACACATTATACTGGAAGGGGCGGCCGAGCGTGGGATCGAAGAACTTGTTGTTGAGGATCCCGTGATGCGCCGGGTACAGGCCCGTCACGATCGAGTAATGGTCCGCGAAGGAGTTGGACGGAAAGATTGGGATCAGCGACGTCGCGGAGGCGCCGGTGCGGGCGAGTTCGCGGAGGTGCGGCGTCTCGTCCGGGTGCAGCGCCATGTAATCCCAGCGGAAACCGTCCAGCGAGATGAGCAGCAGCGGCAACCGGGCCGGGGTGGACTTGGGCGCCGTGCTGCAGCCGGCCAAGAGGACGACCAGAACGGCGAGGAGGGAAACGAGGCGGCGGGCGGGCATGGGAGATGGCTTGTCGGTAGGGCGCGTCACGCCGTGACCGCCGGGCAGAGTGTTGTGCGCCGAATTGGTCTTGGGTCTGCCCGGCGCGGCCGGAATCGGCGCCCTACCGGTTTATGCGGCTGCGCCGGGGTCGGCGTTTGGCTTTGGCGGGACCTGACCGGGCGGCTTGGGTTCCGTCGGGGGCGTAATGGGCGCCGGCGGGGGCGTCGCGAAAGGATCCGCGGGCAGCGGGGTGGCGCCATGAGCTTCGGCCATCGGGACCGGATCGTCGGCGAGAGGAGCGTCGTGATCGATGTAGGGATCGGAGCCGTAGGGCAGGGCGTGCTCGTCGGGGGGCAGTGCCGGGGTCTCGAATCCTGGCGGTTGGATGCCGGGAGTGGACTTGATCACGGGCGAAGCCGGATTCGGCGGCATGATGGTGGGGGTGGGGTTTTCCACCTCCTCCATGGCTTTCTTGAGTTCGTCCTGCATCGCGCCCGTGGCCTTCTTGAATTCGCGCATCGACTTGCCCAAGCCGCGCGCGAGTTCGGGCAGCTTGTCACCGCCGAAAAGCATCAGCGCGATCACCAGGACCATCATAAGCTCACCGCCACCGATGGACTCGATGAAGGCGAGGGGAAGTGCAGGCACGGGCATATCTCACTTCATGGCGCGAAACGGGCCGGGATGTAACGGCAAAATTTCACCCGCAAATGTCAGTGGCGTCAGAATCCTCCAGCGGGGGAGAATTCAGCGCACCGCGACCGTCACCACGAAATTCCGGGTCTGGCCGGGCGGGACCTGCTGGAGGCCGCGGCCGTGGGCGGCGGCGCCGGGGAGGCCCATCCACGGCTCGACACAGTAGAAGGGTGAGTCCGCCGATTCGGTCCATGTCACGAAGGTCGAGTCGGGCGCGGGTTTCTTCGCCGTGCCGTGCTGGATGCTGACGTCGCCCGGCCGGCCCTTTTCGCCGAAGACCGCCTCGTTGCCGTGCAGCCCGGTGTGCAGGAGGTCGATCAGGTTCGGATCGGCGAAGGTGGCATTGGCCCCGGGCCCCGGCGCCGGCACGAGCTGGCCGGTGGCGTCCTGGCGCAGGTGCTGCGCGGCCGGAAGGCGGATGAGATAGTCCGAACGGGCCGAGCCCTCGCTCCACGGAACGGTGAAATAGAAGTGGTGGCCGGGGGACCACGGGAGGGGCGCGGTGCCGAGGTTCTGCAGGGTGAACTCGCAACTGAAGGAGAGCGGCTCGAAGCGATAGGTCACCGTGAACTCGTAGTCGAACGGGTAGGAGGCGCGCGCCTCCTCGTCGGGCTGGAACCGTGCGGCGAAACCGCGGCGGTCGAGCCGGGTGAGCACGAACGTACCCTGGCGCGCGAGACCGTGCATCGGCATTGGCCGCCGCACGCCGTCGGCGGCGCGCCAGTGGTGAATGTCGCTGCCGTCGAAGGAGCGCCCGGAGAACGGGAAGAGGATCGGGTTGCCGCCTTGGACCTGGGTGAAACCGTCAAGCGAGCCGAGCTCCGGCCAGTAGAGGATGTCGCGCACCGAGCCGTCGCCGAGGACGAGGTTCCAGTTCATCAGCCGCGCCCCCCGCTCGGGCAGGGCGAGGAAGGTGGACTTGCCCACTTGCCAGCGAAGCAGCGTCGCGCCGAGGTACGGGATTTTTTCCACGCCCCGTTGGTAGTGCGATTCGCCGCTGAATCCATGAAATTGTCGTGCGCGGTGTTTTTTGGAAAGACGAAGGGCTGATTCCCGCTGCGGGATGCTTGCTAGGTTCGGGCGCAGCCTTAGGTTGCCGCTGTGCTTCGCCCCCTGCTTCTCACGATCTTGGCCTTGCTATCGCTGCCGCTGCGGGCCGCGTCCATGGCGCCGGTGACCGCCGCCGGTCCGGCCCGGGTGGTCGTGATCCCGCTGCGGGACGAGGTGGCCGAGCCGATGTTCTACATCCTGCGCCGCGGGCTGAAGCAGGCCATCGCCGACGGGGCCGACACCGTGGTGCTCGACCTCAAGACCCCGGGCGGTGCGCTCGACGTCACCTTCGAGATGATGGAGGCGATCGCCAGGTTTCCGGGCAAGACGATCACCTTCGTCAACGACGAGGCGATGTCGGCCGGGGCGTTCATCTCCGCCTCCACCGACGAGATCTGGTTCGCCCCCAAGGGCGTGATCGGGGCCGCCGCGCCGGTGCAGGCCACCGGGGCCGACGTCGACGCCACGATGAAGCAGAAACTCACGAGCTACCTGACGGCGCGCATGCGGGCGAACTCCGAGGGCCGGGGCTACCGGGGCGAGGTGGTATCGGCGATGATCGACTCCGACTTCGAGCTGAAGATCGACGGCCAGATCCTGAAGGAAAAGGGCAAGCTGCTCTCCCTCACGGCCACCGAGGCGGGCAAGAGCTACGGCACGCCGCCGCAGCCGCTCCTGTCGGCCGGGATCGCGGAGAATATCGACGCCCTGTTGAAGCAGCGTTTTGGCGCCCGGGCGTTCACGGTGACGACCCTCGAGGTGACATGGTCGGAGAACTTTGCGAAATGGCTGCAGGGCGCGTCGGCAATCCTGCTCGGGCTCGGAATCGTGGCGCTCTACATCGAGTTCAAGACCCCGGGCTTCGGCGTGTTCGGAGTGACCGGCATCGTGCTGCTCGCACTCGTTTTCCTCGGCAATTACGCGGCGGGGTTGTCCGGACATGAGCCGATTCTCTTCTTTGCCGCCGGCGTGCTGCTGGTGGCGGTGGAGCTGTTCTTTTTCCCGGGGGTCGTCGTGATGGCGGTGGGGGGCATCGCGCTGATGCTCGGCTCGCTCGTCTGGTCGATGGCCGACCTCTGGCCGAACGAGCCGATCAGCGTGGCGTGGTCGGGCGACGCGTTTGCCGGTCCGATCGCCAACCTCGGGGTCGGCCTGCTGCTCGCACTGGTTCTGGCCTTGGCGCTGGCGCGCTTCCTGCCGAAGGGGTGGGTCTGGGACCGGATGGTGGTGCAGTCCGCGGTGGGCGGCTCGGCGCAATCGTCCGGGGGTTCCCCGGAGGGCGCGGCGGCGCTGGCCGCGCTGGTGGGCCGGCGGGGCTTGGCGGTGGCGGCGTTGCGGCCCGGCGGGCAGGTCGAGATCGATGGCCGGCGGTATGAGGCCAGCGTGGCGCTCGGCGCCATCCAGCCCGGCGAGGCGATTGTGGTGCGCGGCCGGACGGACTTCGGTCTCCTGGTGGAAAAGGCCGACGCATGACGCTGATCCTGACACTTTTTTCGGCCGGCATCGTGCTGCTCGCCGCCGATCTTTTTATCTCGGGCCTGACCCTCGCCATCGTGGGCGGGTTGGCGATGTTCTCGGCGACGGTGCTGACCTACCGCGATTTTGGTTTTACGGCTGCGGTGCTGGCTGGCGGAGCAGCGGTCGGGCTGCTCGGCCTCGCGGTTTACCTCGAACTGGTCTGGCTGCCGAAATCGCGCTTCGGCCGCGGGCTCGTGGTGCAGTCGACGGTCAGTGCCACCAGCCAGCCGCCGCCGGCCGTGGCCGCCGAGGTCGTGGGCCGGCCCGCCGAGGCAGCGACAACGCTCGCTCCCAGCGGCCTGGTAATCGTGGATGGGCGCCGCTACGAGGCGTTCTGCCAGAGCGGACATGCGGCCAAGGGCACCGCGCTCCACGTTGTTGCCGTCGATAATTTCCGTCTCATCGTTGCTAAACTCTGATCCTCTTCCCAACTCCATGAACAACCCGTCACTCATCATCATTGTCCCGCTGGTCATCGCCGCCTTGGTCGTTGGCGGGGTCTTTCTCTCCTTTGCGGGCACGTGGCTGAAGGCCCGGCTCAATGGCGCCCCGGTTTCGCCGCTCAACCTCCTCGGCATGCGGCTTGGTGGGGTGCCCTACGGCCTCGTGGTGGATGCCCGCATTCGGGCGGTAAAGTCCGGCATCGAGGTTTCGACCGACAAAATCGCCGCCCACTTCCTCGCCGGCGGCAACGTCGTCCCGACCGTGCAGGCGCTGATCGCGGCGAAGAAGGCCGGCATTGAACTCAACTGGGACCGGGCCTGCGCCATCGACCTCGCGACCAAGGGTTCGAACAAGAGCGTGGAAGAGGCCGTTCGGACCTCGGTCGATCCGAAGGTGATCGACTGCCCGAACCCGGAGAGCGGCCGCACCACGATCGACGGCGTCGCGAAGGACGGCATTCAGGTGAAGGTGAAGGCCCGCGTGACGGTGCGCACCCATCTCGACCGCTTCGTCGGCGGCGCCAAGGAAGAGACGATCATCGCCCGCGTGGGTGAGGGCATTGTTTCCACGATCGGCGCGGCGGAGAGCTACAAGCATGTGCTCGAGGCGCCGGACTCGATTTCCAAGACGGTGCTGGCCCGCGGCCTTGATGTGGGCTCGGCCTTCGAGATCCTTTCGATCGACATCGCCGACGTGGACGTCGGCGAGAACGTCGGCGCCAAGCTCCAGGAAGCGCAGGCCGAGGCGAACAAGAGCATCGCGCAGGCCCAGGCGGAAATCCGCCGCGCCGCCGCCGTCGCCGTGGAGCAGGAAATGAAGGCCCGCGTGCAGGAGATGCAGGCCAAGGTCGTCGAGGCGCAGGCCCAGGTGCCGCTCGCGATGGCCGAGGCATTCCGCAGCGGCCGGCTCGGCGTGATGGACTATTACAAGATGCAGAATGTGCAGGCCGACACCTCCATGCGGGAGTCGATCGCCCAGCCCGAGGGGAAGAAGTGATTCTGGTGATTGGTTATCGGTTGTTGGTTATGGGGGATGCGCTCACGTGAGACACGGTTTCCCCGCCAAGGAACGAGCACCAG
>CAIYFD010000348.1 GCA_903925425.1 uncultured Opitutia bacterium
CATCGCCAGGATTCGGGCCAGCGGCGCCCGCCACACGTTCTCCATCGCCCCGCAGCAGAGGATCACGAGCCCCTGGATCACGACGACGAAGTCGCGGTTGATCCTCGGCAGGTCGAACGAAAGCTGCGATCCACCTTGGTACAACGCCCCGAACAGCACGGCGGCGGCGAAGATCCCGACCGGATGATTGCGTCCCATCAGGGCCACCGCGATCCCGACCATCCCCGCACCGCCCGGGAAATCGAGCAGGATGCGGTGCTGCGAACCCATCAGCTCGTTGAGTCCGAGCCCGCCCGCCAGCGCGCCCGAGAGCAGCATCGCACCGATCGTGACCCGGCCAGGGTTGATGCCGGCGTAGACTGCGGCGGCGGGATTCGCCCCGGCCACGCGGAGACGATAGCCCCACCGCGTCCGCCAGAGCAGCACCCAGACCAGCCAGCCGGCGGCGAGCGCGATCACAAAGGCGAGATTGAGCGGCGAGGCGGCCACCTTCAGGCCCACCTTCGCCAATAATTCATGCACCGCCGGCAGCACGGCATTCGCGCCGAACTCCCGCGTCTCGGGCGACTGCTGGCCGGGCTTGATCAGCACATTCACCAAAAGGTACGTCATCAGCGCGGAGGCGATGAAGTTGAACATGATCGTCGTGATCACCACGTGGCTGCCGCGCCGCGCCTGCAGCCACGCCGGGATGAAGGCCCAGGCCGCCCCGAAAACCGCGCCGGCCGCCATGGCCAGCGGCAGCACCACCCACGCGGGCCAGCTGCCGGCCGCGAGGCAGACCAACCCCACGCCGAGGCCGCCGACATAGGCCTGCCCTTCCGCGCCGATGTTAAAAAGCCCCGCATGGTACGCGACCGCCACACCCAGCCCGGTGAAGATGAAATTCGTCGCGTAATAGAGCGTGTAGCCGACGGCGTCGCCCGTGCCGAATGCGCCGGCGAAAAGCAGCCGCAACGCCGTCAGCGGATTCTCCCCCATGATGGCCACGAGTCCGGCCGACACCAACAGCGCCGCGGTGAGGCTCACCGCCGGCAAAAGGACGAGATCGGCCCAGCGCGGAAGTTTGGCGGGCTGGCTCATGCGCCGTCTCCTCCGCGCACACCGGCCATCAGCAGGCCGAGCTTTTCCTCCGTGGCCTCGGCACGGGTCAGCTCGCCCATGATCTCGCCGCCGTTCATCACGAGGATGCGGTCGGCCAGCCCGAGGATTTCGTCGAGCTCCACCGAGACCAGCAGCACCGCCTTGCCGGCATCGCGGAGCGTGACGAGCCGGCGGTGAATGAACTCGATCGCGCCGATGTCGACGCCCCGCGTCGGTTGCCCCACCAGCAGCACCTGCGGGCCGGCCTCAATCTCGCGGGCCATGATCAATTTCTGCTGATTACCGCCTGAAAAGGCGCCCAGGCGCAGCCGCGGGTCGGTCGGGCGCACGTCGTACTCCGCCATCACCGTGCGGCAGCTTTGCGTGATCGCCCCGCGATCCAGCAGCCCGTGCCGGCCGAACTCCGGTCGATCCTGCTGCCCGAGGATCAGGTTATCCTCCGCCGCGAAGGCGGCGACCCCGCCGATCCGCAGCCGGTCCTCGGGCACATGCGCGAGGCCAAGCCGACGGCGCTGCGCGGGATCGTCGCCCGCCACGTCGCGCCCGGCGATGCGGATCGTGCCCGCCGCGGGCGTCCGGATCCCGGCCAACGCCTCGAGCAATTCCGACTGGCCGTTGCCGGCCACCCCGGCGATACCGACGATCTCGCCGGCGCGAACCTGGAACGAGATGCCCTTCACCCGCGGCACCCCGCGGTCGTCCACGACCTCGAGGTTTTCGGTTTCCAGCAGCACGGCGCCGGGATGCGCCGGGTCCTTCTCGACCCGCAGCAGCACCGAGCGGCCCACCATCTTCTCGGCGAGTTCGGCCGGCGACGTGACGGCCGTGTCCAGCTCCGCCACGACCGCGCCCTGCCGCATGACCGTGACACGGTCGGTCACGGCCATGATCTCGCGCAGCTTGTGCGTCACGAGGATGACCGACTTGCCCTGCGCCCGCAGCCGGCCGAGCAATTGAAACAGTTGCGTGGCCTCGGCGGGCGTCAGCACCGCGGTCGGCTCATCGAGGATCAGGATCTCTGCCTTCCGGCCGAGGGCCTTCAAGATCTCGAGCCGCTGCTGCACGCCCACCGGCAGTTCACCGACCACGGCGTCGAGCGGAACCTCCAGGCCGTAGTCCTGCGCGAGCCGGCCCCACTTCTCACGCGCCGCGGCCCGGCCGGCGGTGGAGTGCGCCGCGTCGCCGTCGGCCAGCAGTAAATTTTCCAGCACCGTAAAGGTGTCCACGAGCATGAAGTGCTGGTGGACCATGCCGATGCCGACCCCCAGCGCCTCGTGGGGATGACTGAAGCGGACCGCGCGCCCCTGCACGAAGATCGTGCCCGCGTCCGGCTGCTGCAGCCCGTAGACGATGTTCATGAGCGTGGACTTGCCGGCGCCGTTTTCGCCGATGAGCCCGTGGATCGAGCCCGCGCGGACGGCGAACGAGACCGCGCGGTTGGCGTGCACCGGCCCGAAGCGCTTGTCGATGCCGCGCAACGCGAGGGCCGGGACCGGCTCGGTGGGGGCGGCGTTCATGCGGGGTGAACGGGTGCAGGCGGCATGCCGGCCGCGAAAATCATCGCGGGTCCGCCGGAAGGCAAGATGGGAGGGCGGAACAAAACGGC
>CAIYFD010000349.1 GCA_903925425.1 uncultured Opitutia bacterium
TCACCGCGGGCCTGGCCGGATTTGAATTCCTCGAGGGCATTCCCGGTTCGGTGGGCGGGGCGCTGCGCATGAACGCCGGCGCCATGGGCGGCTGGATGTTCGACGTGGTCGAGGAGCTGCAGCTGATGCTGGCGTCGGGCGAGGTCCGGACGATGCGCCGGGACGAATTGGATGTGGATTACCGGCACTGCGGAGAACTGCGTGACGCCGTGGCCCTGGGCGCGTTGCTGCGGCCGGCGACACCCGCCGATTCGGCCGCCATCAACCGCCAGATCGACACCTACCGGCGCAAGCGGCAGGAGTCCCAGCCACGCGAACCGAGCGCGGGATGCATTTTCAAGAATCCGCCCGGCAACTCCGCCGGCCGGCTGATCGACCAGGCGGGCCTCAAGGGCGAGCGGGTGGGGGAGGCGGAGGTTTCCCCGGTCCACGCCAACTTCATCGTCAATGGCGGCCATGCCACCGCGGGCGACGTGCTCGCCCTCGTCCGGCGCGTCCGCGAGCAGGTAAAAATCAAGACAGGCGTCGAGCTCGAGCCCGAGGTGCTGCTCTTCGGCCGCGACTGGAAGGAATTTTTATGAGGTCCCCCATCATCGCCGTTTTTGCCGGTGGCACGTCGTCGGAGCGCGAGGTCTCGCTCGGTTCCGGGCGGGCGTCGGCCCTGGCCCTGGCCCGTTCGTTTCCGACGCGGTTCTTCCCGATCGACGCAGACGCGCTCCCGGCCGGGCTGGATCCGAAGCGCCACGTGGTTTTTTCGACCCTGCACGGGACCTTTGGGGAGGACGGCGGCATGCAGCGGCTCCTCGACGCCGCGGGCGTGACGTATGCCGGCTGCGATGCGGCCGGCAGCGCACTGACGATGGACAAGACCCGGACCAAGCAGGCCTGTGCGGCCCAGGGGGTGCGCGGCGCCAAGTCGCGCACGTTCGCGGCCGCCGCCCGCCCGGCCGCTGCGGCACTGCTCGCCGAATTGGGACCCGAGATCGTGCTCAAGCCCAACGACCAAGGTAGCAGCGTCGGGCTCCGGCTGGTGGCGGGCGCCGCCGAACTCACCGCCGCCCTTGCCGGGCTCGCGGACGGCAACTGGCTGGCCGAGGAGCGCATCGTCGGCCGCGAACTCTCCGTCGGGGTCCTGAACGGGAAAGCCCTCGGGGTGGTCGAGATCCGGCCGAAATCGGGCGTCTATGACTTCACGAGCAAGTACACGAAGGGCCTGACCGAGTATTTCGCCCCGGCGCCGCTCGACGAGGCGGTCGCCGCGCGGGTCCGGGCCGCCGCCGAGACGGCGTTTGCGGCGTGTGGCTGCCGCGATTACGCGCGGGTAGATTTCATTTTGCGCGGCGCGGAGATTTATTTGCTGGAACTCAACACCCTGCCCGGCATGAAAGAGACCAGTCTGCTGCCGATGAGTGCGCTCTGTGCGGGACTGGATTTCACGGCTTTGGTGAGGGAACTGGTGGCTCCTGCATTGCGGCGTTTCGAGACGGTGGCGGCGGTGTCCTGATGAACGAACTTCCCGATTTCCAACCGGCTTCCCGCTCCTGGCGAGAGATTCCCCAGCAGGTGAAGCCGCGCGCGATGTCGCGGGAAGGCCGCCGGCGCTACTTTGTCGGGGGCGTGAAAACGGCCGCAGTCGTGGGAGCCCTCGTGCTGCTGGGAGCCGGCGGATTGTGGCTGGCGCGCACCTGGTCCGCCAATCCCGCGTGGTTTTCGACCGCCTCCGGCCAACCCGCGGTGGGGAACCTGGTCCTGAAGACGAACGGCCGGCTGAACGTGCAGTGGGTGCGCGCCACGCTGGCGTTGCCGGACAAGATCACGCTGATGGAGGTCGACCTCGCCAAACTCCAGGAGCGGCTGTTGCAGTACCGCCAGGTGCAGACGGCCAAGGTCTCCAAGATTCTGCCAGCCTCATTGGCGATCGAGCTGGTGGAACGCGCCCCGGTGGCGCGGCTGTTGGCGCCGCGCGGGGAAACCCTGCTCGTGGCCCGCGACGGCGTGAGTTTCCCCGGCGAGGGTTTTGACGCGAAGGCCGTGGCGGCCCTCCCGCTGCTCACCGGGGTTGAGCCCGATGCGAAGCGGGGGGTACCCGAACGCGTGGCCGGCATGGACACCGTGGACGACCTGATCGCCCGGGCCCGCGATCTCGCGCCGCAGTTGCTGGCGCGTTGGAGCGAAATCGATGTCAGCCGGCTGGACCCCGATGGCCTGATCGAGGTGCACGCGAACGACATCCCCCGGATCGTCTTCAGCAGGGATTACGACTTTTCCGACCAGCTCGCGCGGCTCGATGTGGTCCGCGACCGGGCGACGGGCCCGCTGCGGATGGTGAACGTGGGCCTGGGCCCGCGCGTGGTCGCCGAGCTCGCCGCCCCGGAAACCGCGGCCAAGCCCGGCCCGCGTCCTGCCGCTGCCGGACCGGCGCCGCGGTCTGCGGCGGTGTCGACGGCATCACGCGCCCCCATCTTCCAGCTCAAATACGACAATTAACTGCGTGTCTTCGTCTTCGTGAAATCCGCCTCCCGTTTTATTGGTGCCATCGAGATCGGCTCGGCCAAGGCCACCGTTCTCATCGGAGAAAACACCGGCACCGCCCTCAATCTCATCGGTTTTGGCGAGTGCCAGTCGCACGGGGTGATCAAGGGTTCCGTAGTCGACTACAAGGCGGCCAGCGAGGCGGTCCACGCCGCGATCGAGCAGGCTGAGCGTAGCGCCAACGAGCGCATCGACCTCGTGTTCCTCGCCCAGACGGGCGCGCACCTCGAAGGTTTCTACAACGAGGCCTTCGTGAACGTGAAGGCGGCTGACAACATGGTGAGTGCGCAGGACATCGAGACCGTCTGCCGGCTCGCCACCGACAAGCAGCTCCCCGCCGGCCGGATGGTCGTGCGGCACCTGCGCCGGCCCTTCCGCCTCGATGGCCGCAATGTCCCTGGCAGTCCGGAGAATCTCGTCGGTCAGCGCCTCGAGGCCGGCTACTGGACCGTCCACGGCCAAGAGAGCAAGCTGGCCGACAGCCTGCATGTGATCCGGGGCTTTAACCTCGAGGTCCGTGAACTGATCCTCTCAAGCCTGGCCTCCGGCCATATGGTGACTACCGCCGAGGAGCGCCAGAATGGCGTGCTCGCGCTCGACCTCGGCGCCGGCACCACGGACTATGTGCTCTACCGCGACGGCCTGCCGTTTCTCACGGGGGCGCTCCCGGTCGGCGGCGCGCATCTCACGAGCGATCTCGCCCTCGGCCTCCGCCTGACCGAGGGCCAGGCCGAGAAAATGAAGCTCCGCCACGGCCGCGCGCTCGTCCAGAGCCGCTCGAAGACCGACAAGGTCTGGCTCGACGGCAACTACACCATTGGGGACCGCCAGTTCCCCCAGCTGACGATCGAGCAGATCACGGCCGCCCGCACGTGGGAAATCTTCGAGGTGGTCCGCAAGAAGCTCGGCACGGCCTTCACGCCCGAGACCTGCTCCGGGGGCGTCGTGCTCGCCGGCGGCGGCGCCAAGCTGCCCGGCATCGCCGAGGCCGCCGCACGGGTTTTTGGCATCCCGGCCCATCTCGGCGAGGCCCCGACGTGGGTGCACGACAACCTGCGCGACCCCTCGTACAGCACGGTTCTCGGTCTGCTCTACCACGGCATGGCCGCCCACGCCGAAAGCGCCGCCCCCGCGCGCCGCGGATTCGGTTTCCTCCGCAAGCTCTTCTCGACGACATGAACCCCAACGAACTTCCCCTCGAGCAGCACCTCCTTACGGACCGCAGCATTGCGATCAAGCTGGTGGGCGTCGGCGGCGCCGGATCCAACGCGGTGGACCGGCTGAAGATGGAAAACCTCGAGCGCCTGCAGCTCGCGGTCATCAACACCGACAATCAGGCGCTGTCCTCGTCGCCCGTGCAGGACAAAATCCTGATCGGGGCGGGCCTGACCCGCGGGCTTGGCGCCGGCGGTGACCCTGAGGTGGGACGCGAGGCGGCCGAGGCCGACCGCGCGAAGATCACGGCCATCGTGAAGGATTGCGATCTGGTCTTTTTGCTCGCCGGCATGGGCGGCGGCACCGGCAGCGGCGCGGCCCCGGTCGTGGCGGAACTCGCGGCCGAGCAGGGCGCACTGGTCATCGCATTTGTCACGATGCCCTTCAGCTTCGAGGGCGGCCGCCGGCTGAAGCAGGCCGAGGAAGGCCTGCTGGCGCTCCGGCGCTGTTGCGATGCGGTGATCCCGCTGCCGAACGACGTGCTCCTGCAGGAGTCGGCCGAGCAGGAGACCGTGCTGGATTCCTTTGCGCGGGCCGACGACTGGATGGCCCGTGGCGTGAAATCGATCTGGGCGATGCTCTTCCGGACCGGCCTGATCAACCTGGACTTTGCGACGCTCCGGCAGGCCTTTTCCACCCGCGGCGGGAAGACCCTCTTCGGCCTCGGCGCCGGCTCGGGTCCCGACCCGATGGCGGCGGCGATTGAGAGCCTCAAGCTCTGCCCGCTGCTCGCCACGCCCGAGTTTTCCCGCAAGGCCGACCGGCTCCTGGTGAACATCATCGGCGGTCCGGACCTGACCCTCCCCATGGTGAACGGGATCATGACCTCCGTGACCGAGCAGTTCGGCCGCGAGTCGCATGTCTTCATGGGCGCCGTGATCGACGAGGAGATGGCCGGCCGCATCGAGGTCTGTGTCCTCGGCACGAGTGACATGGGCGGGCGGGGTGCGATCCGGCGCCCCGTCACGAACACCCGGCGCTCGGGCGTGGTGACGCGTGACATTCTCTCCCCGGCGGCGGAGCCTTTCGGCAAGGACGAGACGGCATCGGCGGCGCATGTCGCCACCAACGCCCCTGCCCCCACGCCGAGGACGCACAAGGAGACCGTGGAGTCGGCCCGCGTGGAGCAGAACGAATTCAGCTTCGGCGAGATCGAGAGCCGCGGCCTCTTCGACAAGACCGACCGTAATCTCTTCGAAGGCCAGGACCTCGACGTCCCCACCTATCTCCGCAAGGGCATCAAGATCGCGCTCTGAGCGCTCCGGGGTAGGGCGGACTGGCCAAGATCGCCGCGTCTTTCCGCGCGGCGGCGAGGGCGTCACCGACGACTTTTTTCGGCGCGTTCGCCCACCGGTGAGGTCCGCGAAGGGCAGTGGAGGGAGATGGCCATAAGGAATCGTCGCCTACCGGGCACGTTGCTGGCTCCGGAAAGATCTAAAATCGAAGATTGAGTGAAAGACTCGGCGGAAATCTGCGTTTTACCGAATGAATGAACACATCTGATGAAGAACTCCTGGAAATCCATGTGATCCGAGGGCTCCGCGTAGTCCTCGATGCCGATTTGGCGGCGCTTTTTGAAGTACCAACCAAACGGCTGAATGAAGCGGTTCGCAGAAATGCCGAAAAGTTTCCGCCTGAGTTTGTGTTTAGTGTTGCACGGGATGAGTTTGCACGGAGGTCGGCGTAAACCTGTAAGCGCCTTCAACGAGCATGGAGCCCTGATGGCCGGTACGGTTCTGAACAGTCCCCGGGCGGTGCAGATGAGCCTCTACCTTGTGAAAGCTTTTGTCCGGATGCGGGAGGCTTTCGCGGCAAATGTCCAGGTCCTGCAGCGGCTGTCCGAGATCGATCGCAAGCTGCTCGAGCACGACGTCGTGCTGCGTGACGTCTACCGAAAGTTCCTGCCGCTGCTCGATCCGCCACCGAAGCCGCAGAAACCGAGGATCGGCTTCAGCCGCAGCGAATCATAATCCGGTCCGCCCGATGCCGTCTGTCCTCCGCCCTCCGCATTCAGGGATCACCCGGAATGCGCCGGCCACCAGCGGTAGAGGAAAAAGTAAACCAGCACCCCGGTGACAGAGACGTAGAGCCAGATGGGGAAGACCCACTTCGCCCAGGCTTTGTGGCGGTCGATGTCGCCCTTGATCGCGAGCAGGAAGGTCTTCGGTACGAGGTAGGCGATGCTCATCGCGAGGAGGATGTGGGAGACCAGCATTACGTAATACACGGTGCGGATCAGGCCCTCGCCGCCGAAGGGCGTGTGGACGCCGCGGATCAGCACCTTGTGGGTGACGTAGCCGACGAGGAACACGGCCGAGACGGCGCCGGCCGTGAGCATGACCTTACGGTGCGCGTCCTTGTTGCCCGCTTTGATCAGGGCAAAGCCCGTCAGGATCAGCACGGTGGCCAACGCGGGGAGGGAGGCGTTGAGGGCGGGAATGTCGGAGATGGTCATGGCTCAGAAATTGATCATCCGGTCGGCCACCAGCGCGCCGAGTTGCAGCGGCAGGTAGGCGATGGAGGCGAGGAACAGTTTGCGGGCGGCGACATCGCGTCCCTCGCGATTGAGAAACGCGATGGCCTTCGAGAGGAAAAACAACCCGAACACCAGGGTCGCGATGAGATAGACTTTGGTGGCGAGGCCCAGCCACCACGGGAGGGCGGTGACGACGATCAGCGCGATGGTATTGACCAGCGACCAGAGGGCGACCTTGCCGCCACCTTCGTCGCGCACGGGCAGCATTGGGAAATTCACCGCCGAGTAGTCTTTCCGGTAGAGCCAAGCGATCGCCATGAAATGCGGAATCTGCCAGAAGAAGAGCACGCCGAAGAGGATCCAGCCGAGCGTCGTGACCCCGCCTTCCGCCGCCGCCCAGCCGATCAACGGCGGGAAAGCACCCGCAATGGCGCCGATTTCCGTGCTCCAATAGGACGAGCGTTTTGCCGGTGTATACCAGCCGAGGTAGGAGATGATGGTGAGCAGCGTGAACAGCGCGGCGAAACCGTTGGTCTTGGCCATCAGGATCCCGAGCGCGGCGATGCAACACAGCATGCCGAGCACAAAAGCCGATCCGCTCGGGATCTTTCCGGTCGGGATGGGCCGGTCCGCCGTTCGCTTCATCTTGGCGTCGGTTTCTTGCTCCATCCACTGGTTCAAGGCCGCCACGCCCGCGGCCGCGAGCGACGTTCCCACGATGACGGCCACCAGTTCGACCCCGACCCGGGGGTACGGCCGGTACGCGAAGTAGCCCACGAGGGTCGTGAGCACCGACAGCATGCTCAGCCGCGGCTTGGTCAGCTCGAGGTAGTCACCGAAGCGTGATTTCACAACGGCGGGAGAGGTGGCTTCGGCGTTCATGCCAGGCGGTGGATCGGGTCGCGGTGCGCGAGCCAGGTGAGGGTGAAGGCGAGGGCGAGCGTCAGCGCCCCGACCAGCACGTGGCCGGTCGTCATGGCCACGGAGCGGTAGGTCCAGATGATCTGTGCCCCGAGCGTGATCTGCAGCCCGAGGAGCACGATCAACAGGGTGGCGCCGGCGCGCATCAGGAGCGGAGCCCCGCGATCCAGCCGGATCTTCAGGGCGAACCAGATCAGGAAGACGGTCAGCACGACCGCCATGGTGCGGTGGGCGAAGTGGATTGCGACCGGGAAGCTCCAGACCGCGGGCAGCAGTCCGCCGTCGGCGGTGGCGTACGGGAAGGTCGGGATGGCGAGGCCGGCGAAGCTGTGGCGCAGCACCGCCGCGATCGCGAGCTGGGTGAAAAGAAGCGCGCAGCACGCGACCCCGAGCCGACGGACGCCGTCGGCCACGGGCAGGGATCGCTCGATCCAGGGCCGGGTGCAGGCGAGGGCGATGGCGATGAGGTTGCAGACGAAGAGCTGCGCGAGGCACGCGTGCAGCATGGCGAAGAGCCGCCCGACGCTCGTGTTGACCATGTTCACCTGCATGCCGTCGAGCAGCACGCGCAGGCCGCCCACCACGCCCTGGAAGATCACCAGACAAACCGCGGCGACCGCGAGACGCCGCAGCCAGACGCGCGATTCGGTGCGATGGATCCAGACCGCGATCGCGATCGTGATCAGACCCATCAGGGATGCGCTGAGGCGGTGGGAGTGCTCTGCGAACTTGTCGAGTTGCGTCAGCCAGCCGGCGGGATTGACCGAACCGTTGGAAAGCGGCCAATCGGGAAAGGCCATGCCGGAGTTGGTCGAGGTCGTGAAAGCCCCGAGAAAAATCAGGACAAGCACCCAGAGCGATCCGATCGCGGCGAACCACGCCAGCCCGGCCTTGTACTGGCCGGTGCGCGCGGATTGTGAGGCGGTAGTCATGTGAATCGCTGCCCGCGACTGAATCCGCAGGTGCCTAAGGGTTGCCCGCCGGGCCGGCGATGAGAACCATAATCGGCAAATTCCGTCCCGTTTCCCGCCCAAATTAGAAACGTTTGCGAACCCGCGATGGCCCGGACTGTCCGAGCCCCGGCCCAGCTTTGTGTTTCCTTAACCCGTCCCGATCGCTTTATTTGACCCTCCGTGACGGAATTTATCGCACCAGTCTGCCGTCTCCTGCCTCTCGCCGCGTTGGCCGTGGTACTGGCCGGCTGCGGCCAGCCGGCCCCGAAGGCCGCCGAGCCCTCCGACGGACTCAAGCGTTATCCCCTGACGGGCGAGGTGATTTCGGCGGACCCCGCGAAGAATCTTCTGATCGTGCAGCA
>CAIYFD010000350.1 GCA_903925425.1 uncultured Opitutia bacterium
CCAAGCCTACGGCCGACAAGTCGAGCCAGCCCTACCTGTGGTGGCGCCAGCCTGCGTACTGGCTCGCAACGGGATGCTTCATCCTCGCCCTCCTTGCCAAATCCCTGACCGCGAGCCTGCCCTGCGCGCTGCTGGTCGTGACCTGGTGGCGGACCGGGCGGTTGGGGCGGAGCACCTGGGCCCCGTTAATACCGTGGGTCGTGCTTGGCGCCGTTGCCGGTGCGTTCACGGGCTGGGTTGAGCACTCCTACATCGGGGCCAAGGGAGAGGACTACGCGCTCGGCTTTGTGGCGCGCGGCGTGCTCGCGGGCCGGGTGATCTGGTTCTACCTCGCGAAGTACGCGTGGCCGGCGGATCTGAGTTTCATCTATCCGCGCTGGGAGATTGATGCGTCGCAGGCGTGGCAGTGGCTTTTTCCGCTCGGGGCGATGGCGCTGCTGTTCGTACTCTGGCGTTTTCGCGGCCGGGCGCGCGGACCGCTGGCCGGCTATCTTCTCTTCGTGGGCTCGCTGGTGCCAACGATCGGGTTCTTCAACGTCTACGCATTCAAGTTCTCCTATGTCGCCGACCATTGGAACTATCTACCCAGCTTGGCCCTGGCTGTGATGGCGGCGTGGGGCGGGGTCGAGATGGCAGCGAGGTTTGCCGGTCGGGCGCGCGACTCCGTCGCCGCCGGGATGGCCGAGAATTGCGGCGGAGAACGGAGTCGCCGCCCTACCGGATGGATCCTTGTTGCTGGCGTCGGCCTGGCCGCGCTGGGTTTTTACGCATCGCGGCAGATCGCTCCCTATCGCGAGCTCGAGACCTTCTATCGCGAGGGCCTCCGGCGGAATCCCGATTCGTGGATGATGCATCAAAACCTCGGCGTGTTGCTCGTGCAGACCGAGCGCGTGCCGGAGGCGATCCCGCACTTTGTGCGCGAGCTGGAACTCCGGCCCCGCGAAGCCGAGGGCGAGAACAACTACGGCGTGGCGCTGGCCAAGCTGGGTAAGAGCGCAGAGGCGCTGGTGCATTTCGAGCGCGCCGTGCAGCTGAAACCGAAGTACGCGGAGGCGTGGCTGAATGTCGGCATCGCCCGGCGGGATCTGGGACAAACGGCGGGGGCCGTGACGGCGCTTGAGGAAGTCGTCCGGCTCCAACCCCAGGCCGCCGAGGCTTTCTACGAGTTGGGTTCCATCGCAGCCGAGGCCGGTCGAGCGACCGAGGCGATCGCTCGTTTCGAGCAGGCGCTACAGATCCGCCCCGATTATCCCGCCGCTGCGGAAAGTCTCGGCCGGGAATTGGCCGCGGCCGGCCGGCCGACCGACGCGATCGCGCGTTTCGAGCAGGCGTTGAAGCTGGCCCCGACGGCCGGACTTTATGATGGGTTGGGCGCACTCCAAGCCGGCACAGGACAACTGCCCGCCGCGCAGCAAAGTTTTGAGCGCGCTCTGGCCCTCGATCCCCGACGCCCGGGCACCCATTTCAATCTCGGTCTCGTCCTAGCCCAAAGCGGCCGCGTGTCGCAGGCCGTGAAGGAATTCGAGCAGGCCGTCGCGCTGAAGCCCGACTACGCGGACGCCTTTCAGGCCCTGGCTCAAGGCTACGCGGAGACCGGCCGACAAGCGGAGGCGCGCGCTGCGCAAACCCGCGCCGCGCAGCTTCGCAGCGGGCCGCGTTGAGGGATCGGGGCCTCCCCCAAACCCGGCCGGCCTAAACGAGGCTTACGACAGCGAAGACCTGTCGGAACCTATCCGCCGCGAACGGTTGACAGGGAAAACCGAGCGACTACCAAACAGGTATGCCAGCAACTACCATTAAGCTAGAGTCGGACTTGGTGAAAAAGGTCACCAGTCTGAAGCCGAAGGACGAGAGCATCTCCGGCTATGTACGCGAATTGATCGAACGGGAGCACCGCGCACGGCACCATCGACAGGCAGCGGCCGCTTATCAGCAATTTCTGCAGGACAACCCGGAAGAAAAGGCCGCAATGGAGGTCTGGGAGTCTGCTCCGTTGGTCCAGGAAATTGAGCCGAAGAAGCCATGAAGCGCGGGACCGTGGTCTGGGTGGATCTGAACGACGCGACGCCGCCCGAGATGGGGAAAATCCGGCCGGGCATCGTCGTTTCGGGCACGGAGCATAACGAGAGTCTGAACACCGTCGTGGTGGTGCCGACCTCAAGCATCGAGCCGGAGATCTGGCCGCTGCGCCTAGCCGTCGGCCGTTTTGCCGGCAAGGCAAGTTTTGCCGTGATCCCGGGCATCCGTCAGGTCCGCAAAGGCCGCCTGCGGGGCGCACTCGGCGAGCTTTCGGACGATCAGCTCTCCGCGTTGGATGAGTGTCTGGACGCATATCTGCGTTGAGCCCGACTAAAAGGGCGGTTGCGCCCAAGCATTGGCGCAAGCATCTCGCGGCTAGTGCACCGTCCAGCCCACGCGCCCGACCACCGTCACGAACGGTGCCTCTTTGAGAATGATGGACGGGGTGACCTCCGCTATCCAAAATCTTCGGGTGTTTTCCCTTCTCCGCAGCATAAACGTGAATCGGGTGTCGGCATCTTCGTATTTCCGGATCGTCTCGGGGGTGATCTTTCCCGTGCGGATCAGATCCGCCCACGTGTAACTGCGTCCTGCCACCGGGTCGGGAATCTGCATCAGGGCATTTTGGAGCTCTTCGACCAGGTTCCGTTGCAGATCCCAGACGAAGTTCCGGCTCCTTTGACGCGCGAACCTCAGGTAACCCACAGCGAAGCTGAGGCCGCCGGCGAGCAAAACACAGACGAGCATCTGTGCGATGATTTGGCGACGCCCAGGCTGGGACCACCGGAGGTTCCGGTTTCCGAAAGCAAGGAGCACAAGCACAGCGAAGACTGCACCGGCCACGACTGCCGCCTGCAGGGCAAATGGCCACAGAATGAAATTGTCGTGGTTCCACGGGTGGATTCCGAGGAATCGCGCATCGGGATCAAGCGGAGTCGCCGGATAAACTTTGGCGGCCTCCCAGGCGGCAAGGATTGCGATGGTCAGCACCAGGGAGACGCCGACCACTGCGACGGCGACGCGGGTTATCGGGCCCAATAGGGACGAGATCCAGAGTGAAAGCAGGAACACACCGGTGAGGACCAGGGGAGTCACACCCCAGACGAGCCACTCGATCCTTGAGATGAGCTCAGCCGCCGCCGGCACAAACGCAGTGTACAGGGTCAGCAGGAGCGCGGGAAGCAGCAGACCCAGGATGAAAAAAGCAGCGGTGGAGATCAGAAACTTGGTCCGAAAGTGACGCGAGACCGCCCCGGGGAGGGTGAGCGATGAAACCAAGGTGCCGAGTTGGCGCTCCTCGCTGATCGCCGTGCCCCCGGAGAGTACTGCCATCAGCAGGGGATAAGCCAGAAAGGGGAGGGCGCGCAGGCCTTCGAGTGTCCCCGCGGGGAGATTTCGCCCCGCGCCAAACATCTCAAGCATGCCGAGTCCGCAGACCACCAGCAGGAAAACTCCGGCCATCACCACGTTGCTCTTTTGCAGCATCATTTCCTTGCGCAGCAGATTGGCCACCGGACCGCGTTTTCGGGCAGTTAGCCATCCGGCGTGCAGGTTTCCCATTGGCCGCACGGACGGCGCGGTTGACTCCAGCACAGCAGAATTCTCCGTCGGCTGCAGCCGGGTGAAATGCCGCCAGCCCGAGAAACCCGCGACCAAGGTGTAGACGGTGAAGAGGAAAACCATCGCCGGCTCCCCCATGAATCGCGGATCGAACAAGGCTCCGGCCTCGCGGGAGAAAGCGAGCGCC
>CAIYFD010000351.1 GCA_903925425.1 uncultured Opitutia bacterium
AGTGAAAATCCTCGAGATTCTTGATCAACACGCCCGCCTCGAGCGACAGCGTGCGCGAGGCCGTGAAGCGTTTGCCCTCGGCCGGGAGCGTGGTCCCCGCCAGATTTGGGGCCTTGTTGGTGAGGAGGGTGTTGTCGGGCCGGGTGGAATCGCTCTTGGCCTGGGGCGCGGAGGAGGAAGTAGCCGCCGTCGGTGCGGTGGGTGCGGCGGCAGCCCAGAGCGCGACGGGAATCGCGACGAGCGCGCCGGCGAGGAGCAGCCAGGCGGAAAGTTTCTTGGCGGCGCGGGCGGGGAGGGGGAAAGGCATAGCTGGTGGGTGAGAGAGGCGTGGGCGCAAAAAATTCGAACGGGATTTCCGGCGAAGGTTCCTTGGGCGGTCCGTCAGCGCCGGCTTAGCAGGTCACGGGCCTCGTCGAGGCGGCGTTTTTCCTCGGGCGTGAGGGCGCCGAAGCCCTGGCTGTTGATCTTGTCGAGGATCCGGTCGACCTCGGCGCGGAGATCGATGGTGGCGTTCGAGGAGGCCGAGGAGGGGCTCACCTTGACCTTGTAGGCGGGGGAGACGGCGTGCTTCCGGGTGCGCTTGAGCCAGCCCGGGAGTTCCATCTGCACGCCGGATCCGTGCTGGAACCAGCGGCCCTCGATCACGCAGCGGTGAAAGAGCCAGCCGGCGGCCAGGCCGCCGAGATGGGCCGAATGGGCGATTCCCAGCGTGGCGGCGGAGTGGGGGAACTCGTAGAGGAAGTAGCCGAGCAGGTCGAAGGCTGCGAGGCCCAGCACCAAGTGCTTTGGTTTCACAGTCACCGGGAGCACAAAA
Organism: uncultured Opitutia bacterium; assembly: GCA_903925425.1. Lineage (GTDB taxonomy): Bacteria > Verrucomicrobiota > Verrucomicrobiia > Opitutales > Opitutaceae > CAIYFD01. The sequence continues at coordinate 815 of CAIYFD010000351.1, forward strand.
AAGACCAGCATCGTGACCGGCCGATGCGGATAGTAACACGCGAAGACGGCCAGCAGGCCCATGACCCCGGCCGAGGCGCCGATGAGGAGGCCGCCGTAGTTCCAGTTGGAGGCCGTCCAAGCCAGGCCGCCGAACACCACGGCCGAGGCATACAGCGCGAGGAAGCGCCGCGGACCCACCAACGGCAGGACTTCGCGGCCGATGAAATAAAGACCGAGCACGTTGCCGACGACGTGCAGCAGGCTGCTGTCCGAATGGACAAAGCTGTAGGTCAGGAGCCGCCAGACTTCGCCGGCCTTAAGGTTGTCCGCGGTGAGTCCGAGGAGGCTCGAAATCAGACGCCGGTTGCCGAGCGGCATGGCGATGAACAGCACCTGCAGGACAAAGACGGCGAGGACAGCGGCGATCAGCCAAACGAGGACGGAGGTGCGGTTCCGCGGATAGTCCGTTTCTCGCATGTAAGGCCGATCGGAAAGCATGGATGGAAAGTAGGTGGGGCCGAGGCGAACACAAGCCCCGGGCCGTGTCCGAGTCGTTACCGGTAGGACATGCCCGGAATGACGGCCCGCGGCCCGGTTGGTTGCGTGGATCCGCCGGGCGTCTTCGAGCCTCAGGACGCCCTCCTTCGCCGGGCCTTCGGAGGGCTCGTCCCGACGCCGGGGCGTCTGGCGAGCACGTTTTCCTTGCTAGGCGGGCGGAGCGGCTTTTCCCTCGGGGGCATTTTTCCCAATGAAAGTCCTCGTCGCCGACAAGATCTCACCCAAGGGAG
>CAIYFD010000352.1 GCA_903925425.1 uncultured Opitutia bacterium
GAGCACGTGCTGCGCGGCGCCGGGATCGCGCACCGCGATGTAGGCCTGCAGGAGATTGAGCCCCGTCGCCGGGCCGTGGCGCTGCGCATCGTAGCGCGGGGCCACGAGCTCCACGATCTGGACCACGTGACCGAAGGTGCCGAGATCGCCGGAGATCGTGACAAGCACATCGGGCCGGTCGCCGGCGGCGGCGAGCACCTCCTCATAGATGCCGACGGCACCGGCGAGATCCTTGGCCTCGAGCAGGGTGCGGGCTTGGGCGAGGCGCGGCATCACGCCACCCGGCCGCGGGACAGTGCCCGGGACTTCCAGCGGCGTTGCCGCGGGTGCGGCAGGCGCGGGCTGGGCCGCCGGAGTTACCGGGTGCGTGCCATTGGGCTGGGGCTTTTTCGCAGAGAAACGGTCAAGGAAACCCATGCCCCGAGAAAAACGCCGCCCCAGCCGCTGGCGAAGCTATTTCTGGCAGCAGAAGTAACGGCCCGGTAGTCGGCGCGCTAATCGCGATTGTTCCGCGGCGGGGAAACCGCCATGACTTGGGGCGGCCCTCCGCCTTCAGTCCTCCGTCCTCTGGCAACATGCTCCATATCCTCAACCATCCCCTGGCGGTGCATGCGATCACGCACCTGCGCGACGCGACCACCAAGCCGGCCACGTTCCGCACCCTCGCCTACCAGCTCGGCCTCCTCCTGGCGGTCGAAGCCACGCGCGAGCTGCCACTGGAAGACAAGCCGATCCAGACCCCGCTCGAACCGCACCTGGGCCGGGTCCTCAGTCATCAGCCGCTCGTGGTCGTGCCCATCCTCCGCGCGGGCCTCGGCATGGTGCAGCCCTTCCTCGATATTTTTCCGGATGTCAGCGTCGGCTACGTGGGTTTGGAGCGTGACCACGCCACCGCCGAGGCTCGCCACTATTACTGCAAGCTCCCGCCTCTCGCCGGCTGCCGCGTGTTTGTGGTCGACCCGATGTTGGCGACCGGCGGCTCAGCGGCGCAGGCCCTCGCGCTCGTGAAACAACACGGCGCCGTCGAGCCGCGCCTCGTCTGCATCGTTGCCGCCCCCGAGGGCGTGGCCGAAGTCGAACGCCAGCACCCCGGCACCGTCGTCCATACCGCCACCCTCGACCGCGAGCTGAGTTCCAAGAAGTACATTTTGCCCGGGCTGGGTGATTTTGGAGACCGGCTCTACGGGACGTGAGCTCGAAGATCGCGGAAGTTTTGACCACGGATTCCACGGATGGCACGGATGGGGAACTCGGAAATCAGCCAACGGTAACACCCAACCATCGCGGCTGAGGCACCGCCTCAGCCCTACCTCCGGATTCTTATCCGGGTTATCCGTGTAATCCGTGAAATCCGTGGTTAAAAAATCAGCCTCTCCAAAAAACATGCGCGCCCTTTCCTTTCAACGGGTCCTGAAGAAGACCGTCGGCTACCGCTACCTGCTCCACGTCCCGGCGGCCGCGGCCTACGAGGCCAAGAAACGCTGGCCAGTGCTGTTGTTCCTCCACGGGCTCGGTGAGCGCGGGACCGCGCCTTGGCTCGTCGCGAAGAACGGGCCGCCGCGGTTGCTCAAGGGACTGGAGAAGCGGCGTGGCTCATTCCGTCGCCACAGCGATACCGCCGCCGACCTGCTGGCCGAGAACTTCATCGTCGTTTCGCCGCAGTGCCCCAAGGGCGAGACATGGGATAACGACACGCTGCTGGCTTTGCTCGACGAGGTATCGACCACCCAGCAGGTCGATCCGCGCCGCGTTTACCTGACCGGCCTCAGCATGGGCGGCTTCGGCACCTGGGCGTTGGC
>CAIYFD010000353.1 GCA_903925425.1 uncultured Opitutia bacterium
CGTGGGAGACGACGATGCTGGTGACGTGGTACTGGTCCTTGAGGGTGGCGATGATCTCGCAGATCGTGGCGCCCATCACCGGGTCGAGCTCGCTGGTGGGCTCGTCGTAGAGCATGAGCTGCGGCTCCATCACGAGGGCGCGGGCGATGGCGACGCGCTTCTTCATGCCGCCGGAGAGCTCGGACGGATATTTTTGGGCGGCATTCTCCAACGACAGGATCTGCAGCGCGCGCATGACCTTCTCGTGGATGCCGGCCTCGTCGGCCAGGCGGTGCTCGCGGAGGTAGAGGGCGAGGTTGTCGTAGACGGAAAGGGAGCTGAAAAGGGCGCCGGCCTGGAAGACGAGGGCGAGCCGGACCTTCTCGCGGGTTTCCTCGCGGCTGGCGTCATACTTGTCGATGAGGACGCGGCCCGAGGACGGCAGCTCGAGGCCGACCAGATGCTTGAGGAGGACGCTTTTGCCGGAACCGCTGGGGCCCATCAGCACGAAGATCTCGCCGGGCTCGACCTTGAAGCTGATGTCCTTGAGGACGCCGAAATCACCGAAGCTCTTGGAGAGGTGCTCGATGGTGACGCTGACCGCGGGGTTCTCGGTGCTGGAGAACGGGGAGACGGTGGAGGTGGTGCCGGTTTCGCTCATGGGTCAGGTCAGGGCGCGGGTGACGAAGAAATCCAGCACGAGGATGAGGATGAGCGAGACGACCACCGCGCGGGTGACGGAGGCGCCGATCTCGCGGGGGCCGCCGCGGGTGTTGAGGCCGATGTTGCAGCAGACCAAGACGATCACGAAGCCGAAGACCTCCGCCTTCATGAGGCCGTTCATGACGTCCTTGAACTCCATGAACCGCCGCAGTGCGGAGAAGTAGGCCTCGGGCTCGATGCCGATGAAGAACTTCGAGGTTACGGCGCCGCCGAACCAGCCGACGAGGTCGCCGATTATGGCGAGGACGGGCATCATCACGACGATCGCGGCGAGTCGCGGCAGCACGAGGATGCGCGCGGCGGGGATGTTCATGGTCTCGAGGGCGTCGACCTCCTGGTAAACGCGCATCGAGGCGAGCTCGGCGGCGATGGCGGAACCGACGCGGCCGGCGACCAGGATGGCGACCATCACGGGGCCGAGTTCCCGGGCCATGGAGAGGCCGACGAGGGTGCCGATGAACTGCTTGGCGCCGAAGTTCTCCATGGAGTAGCCGGCCTGGAGCGCGAGCACGCCGCCGATGAAGGCGCAGAGGATGGTGACGATGGGCAGCGTGGTGTAGCCGATCAGGTAGCATTGCTCGATAAAACGCTGCCGCTGGCGCCACAGGGTGCCGGTGTACGACAGCGACCGCATCAGCAGCTGGAGGGTGCTGCCGATGCCGTCGAGGACGTTGATGAGCTGTTGCATGCTTACTCTAGATCAGTGGGAAGGGGAACTTGTGCGACTTTTCGCCGAAAAATTAAACCAGACCGTCCGCCAGGTGCCGCCGGCGTCACGTTGCCGCGTCATCAAGCCCCGCCCGACCTCGATCCGATCGCCGGCGGGAGAGTGCACGGCCCCGTACAGGGGGCCAAGGTGGAACTCTGTCTCGTCGCCGGACCGCCGGCGGGTGATGAGGTCGAAAAAGTACGACTCGCGCGTCTCGCCGGACCCTTGGGCATCGCGGCGGTAGAGCGCGAGGAACGGCCCCCACGTCTCCTTGACGTCCTCATTGTTGGGGAAAAAGGAACCGAACGGGCTGAGAAACTGGAACTGCTGCCGGCCGGCGCCGTTGTCCCACCGGCTGTACAGCGGCCAGAGGTGTTCTTTGATCGCCACGGGGCCGTCCGGCTGGGCGGTGCGGCGCTGGGTTTCGCTGCGGTAGAGGAACCAGAACAGGCGGGTGGTGGACCGCGTAAGTCCGCTTTCGTCCCACTGGTCGCGCCGGTAGAGCGGCCAGAGCACCCACTGCTTGTCGTAGCCCTGGATGACCGAGTGCGTGTAGAACGGCGCCCAGCGCGAGCGCTGGCGGTCGTCGCCCGAGCCCTGCACGAACAGCGGCCAGAGGTAGCGCACCTCGCGGTAGCGGTAGGGGGCGGTCCGGTTGACGTAACCGAAGAAGGGCCAGACAAAGGTCTCGGCGTTCACTTCGGGGCTGCGCTCATAGGCGTAGAACGGCAGCACCGCGCCCGACTCGGTGGGGGCCGGGGTGTCGAGCCCCGTGGTTTTCCGGTACATGAGTGGCCACAGGTAATACGCCTCGTGGGAGACGCCCGCTTGATTCCGCCAGCCGAGCAGGGGCCAAAGGGCGAAACGCTCGACCCCGCCGCCCGAGGCGGTGCGCACGAAGGGCCAGACGTACGACTTGGCGACCACGCCGCGGGCCTCGGTCCGGAGGTAGAGGGGGAAAAGGAGCCACGAGACGTGATCCCGGTAGAACCGGTTGTGCACCTCCCCTGCGATCGGGAAAAACGCGCGGTACGATGTCTCCGGCGAGCCGGTGTCGCGCGAGAAGTAGAACGGCCAGACATCGAATCCCCCGGCGGTGTTTTCGGTCACCGCCCCGGAGGTCGACTCGCGGTGGTTGATGAGATTGAGCACGCTCCACGCGCGGAGGGTGTCGTCGGTTCGGGTGAAAAAAATCGGGTAGAGGAAGGACGTCGAGGTCCGTTGGCCCGCGGCATTCTCGCGGGCGACCCAGAACGGCCGGAAACCATGGACCCGGCCCCCCTCGGCCAGTGGTCGCGAAAAAAACAGGGGACCCATCCCTTGCCAGGCGGTGGTGTGTCCGTCGGCGTCCAGTTGATCGACTCGGAACGGCCACGCGTTACTCTCCCGCTCGGCCCCATGGGCCGGTGTGACGCAGGCCAGAACGGCCGCGCCCAGGCACAGGGGGAGCTTAAAAAAAGACATGAGGACGGAACGGAAGGAAGAGACTTGGCGGCCACCGGCGCCGATTCAACTGCAGGGTGATTGCGAAATGCGCCTTAAGGGCGGTAGTTAGGCGCCTAACGAAACGGATTCCCCCATGAGGGCAAACGTGATGTGAAGCATGTTCTCCGTTCTACCCGTTGCAGGGGGAGAGGTTCCGCAGGGGGCGATCCCTGAAAACGCTTAACGCCCAACGCTCAACTCTGAACGCTGAAGTCGACCCGGATCGGACTGAAAATTGAGCGTTAAGCGTTAAACGTTAAGCGTTGGGTCGGGGGAACCGGCTGTGGCTCAGTCGGACCCTATTCGAGTTGGCGGGTAGGGCGGAGATCTCATCTCCGCCGCGATGATGCATACCAATCCCGGCGGATATGACATGTCCGCCCTACCTTCGGCTTTATTCGTACTTCCGCGTCTTCTTCCAGGTATATGTGTCCGTGAACGAAGTCTTGGGCGGGGTGGTCGCGGTGTGCTGCTTGGCGAAGCCCAGAAAGGTCCGTTCGCGCAGCTTGGCGGGGTCGAGCGTGTCCTTGAGGATCGCCAGCACGCGTGCGCGGTCGAGCTTCTCGAGGGCCATGATCGTGTCCTCCCGGCGGGACCAGTCGCCGTTGTAGTCGTAGGCGAGCTTGAACAGGCGGCCCGCGCGCTCGGCGATGGTCTTGTCCTCTTCCTGAAGGGCGGCCAGCGCGCCGGCGACGAGGTCTTCCCAGTCCTTGTCGGTGACCTTGCGGAACAAGTCGGGCAATTGCCTGATGAAGGCCTCCGCCTTCGCCTGCAGCTCATCGGCGGGATGCTCACCCGACTGGATGATGAAGTAGCTGAAGAAGGTGTTCTCGTCCTCGCCGGCGCTGGCCTGCACGATGTAGCCGAGTTGCTGGCGGGTGCGGAGCTCGGAATAGAAGGGTTCGCCGATGAAGTTGGACAGGA
>CAIYFD010000354.1 GCA_903925425.1 uncultured Opitutia bacterium
CCGCGAACGGCGGCGGCACAAAGATCGCCGAGACGGTGGCGCCGGTGGCCTGGGCGGCTTCGGCCACCGAGTTGAAGATCGGCACGCGATGGGCGCCGTGCTCGAAGAACTGGCCGCCCTTGCCGGGGGTCACGCCCGCGACGACCTTGGTGCCGTAGTCGAGCGACAGCTTCGTATGGCGGGCGCCGAATTCACCAGTGATGCCCTGGATGAGGATCTTCGTTTCGGGAGTGATGAGGATGGACATGGGAAATGCTGAGAAAGCTATGGGTGGTCGGTTGTCAGTTATTGGCCGGAGGACCTGAGGATCTGGTTGGGTGGGCTCAGCCGAATAACAGTGGATCGATAACGGCGCCGTCAGGCGCTTTTGCGCTTGGTTCGTTGCTTAAGCCACCAGCTTGACGATCTTCTGCGCGGCGTCGGCCATGGTGTCGCCGGAGACGAGCTTGAGGCCGGAGGCGGCGAGGGTGGCCTTGCCAGCGGCGACATTGTTGCCTTCGAGGCGGACCACGAGGGGGAGACTGAGGCCGGTCTCCTTGGCGGCCTCGACGATGCCGGTGGCGATCACATTGCAGTCCATGATGCCGCCAAAGATGTTCACGAGGATCCCCTTCACGTTCTTGTCGCCGAGGATGATCTTGAACGCCGCCACGACCTGGTCCTTCGAGGCGCCGCCGCCGACATCGAGGAAGTTGGCCGGGGTGCCGCCGAAGTGCTGGATGATGTCCATCGTGCTCATGGCGAGGCCGGCGCCGTTCACGAGGCAGGCGATCTTGCCGTCGAGCGCGATGTAGTTGAGCGAGAACTTGGAGGCCTCGATCTCCTTGGGGTCCTCCTCGTTGAGGTCGCGGAGGGCGACGATCTTCGGGTGACGGTAGAGGGCGTTGGAGTCGAAGGAGACCTTCGCGTCGAGGGCGAGGACGTCACCGGTCGGCGTGGTGATGAGCGGGTTGACCTCGACCATCGCGGCGTCGGTTTCCCAGAACATGGTGTAAAGGTTGCGGATGAGCTTGGCGGCGTTCTTCGCCTCGGCGCCGGACAGGCCGAGCTTGAAGACGAGGTCGCGCACCTGGAAGTCGGCGAGGCCGTAGGCGGGATCGATCACGACCTTGTGGATCTTCTCGGGGGAGTCGTGGGCGACCTTCTCGATTTCGACGCCGCCCTCGGTGGAGGCGACGATGACCGGGCGGGAGGAGGCGCGGTCAAGGAGGATGGCGAGGTAGTACTCCTTCTTGATGTCGCTCGCGACGGTGAAGTACACGGTCTGGACCTTGCGGCCGGCGGGGCCGGTCTGGATGGTCACGAGGGTGTTGCCGAGCATGTTGGCGGACATCTCCTTGGCGTCGTGCTTCGTCTTGCAGAACTTCACGCCGCCCTTGAAGCCATTCGTGAATGTGCCCTTGCCGCGGCCGCCGGCGTGGATCTGGGACTTCACCATGGTTGGGCCCTCGGGGAGTTGGGCCAGTGCATTGACGACCTCCTCGGGGGTGGTGGCGGAGGCGCCCTTGGGCACCGGGACACCGTATTGTTCGAAGAGGGCCTTGGCCTGGAACTCGTGAATGTTCATGGGAGGCGGCGAGTGAGCCATGAAGTGCCCGATGAAGGCACGAAAAAAAGCTCCGGCCCCGGCGGGCAATACCACATTGGCAGCAGGCGTGGCCGGACTATTCGGGCCGCTTATCCCTGTTCCTTGGGTGCCGGGCTGGCGGGTGTGCGGCCGCTTCTCCGGGTGTAGAGCGAAATCAGCCGCTTGCGCTGGTGGTAGCTGATGAGCTCGGCGTAGCGGCCCCAGTTCAGGAGGGTGCGGAACTGCGGGCGCGGCTTCTCGTGGGGCAGGAGGGCCTGCAACTCGGTCAACAGGTCCTCTTCGCGGAGTTGCTTGTCGGGCTGGACCCCGATGAGCCGGATCAGCAGCTCGAAGATCTTCAGGCACTTGAGCTGTTCGCGGATGATGTCGCGCTGGCGGTCGGTCGAACCGGCCAGGATCTCGCGTCCGAGCGGCGTGATGCGCACGTCCTGCCCGGGCGTTTCCAACAGGCCGAGCAGCTCGGCCGCCTTCACGACCCTGACCACCGCGGTGAATTCCTTGCCGAAGCGCTCGGCCAGCTGGAAAACGTCCCACTCGTCCTCGCCCACGAGGGAGAGCAGGCCGAGCACCTCGCCGGGGTTGACGGCGGGCAGCGAAACCGGGGCGATGCGCCGGCGCGCGCCGTCGAGCTTTTGAGTTACGACCTTGGTGGTGTCTGCCGTGTCCGGCATGGTCGTGCGGGTGAGCGTGGCGTGCAGGCCGGCGACGATGGCCTTGAACGCCGGGCTGTCGGAATCGCGCGGGTAGGGCAGATCGACCGGCACCACCACCTCGACCCGGCCGGGATGAGCCGCAAGCACCACGACGCGGGTGGCGAAGAACACCGCTTCCTCGATGTTGTGCGTCACGATCACCATCGTGCGCAACGGGTGGTTCGGGTCCGCCAGCAGCCGGCCGATCTCGTTGCGGAGCGTCTCGGCGGTCAGCACGTCGAGTGCGCTGAAGGGCTCGTCCATGCAAAGGATCTCGGGCGAGGCGATCAGGGCGCGGGCGATGCCCACCCGCTGCTTCATGCCGCCGGAGAGTTCGCGCGGGAACGAATGCTCGTACGCGCCGAGCCCGACGGTGGCGAGCAGGGTGTCGAGCCGCGCCTTCTGCTCGGCCTCGGGGAGGGAGCCGATCGGCAGCAGGATGTTTTCGCGCACGGTCAGCCACGGGAAGAGCGCGAAATTCTGGAACACCATCGCGACCCCCGGGGAGACGCCGGTCTGGCGCTCGCCGCGGTAGTACAACTCGCCGCGGCTGGGGGAGATCAGTCCGGCCATGATCCGCACCAGGGTGGACTTGCCGCAGCCCGACGGCCCGAGCAGCGCCACGACATCGTGCTCCGCCACGTTCAGGTTGATGTCCTGCAGCACGCGTTCGTGTTCGCTCCCGCCGTTGCCGTACTCGTGGGAGACGGCGCGCAATTCCAGCAGGATGGAGGGCTTGGAGGGAGTCATGCGTCAGTTGCTGAAGCGGCAGCGGTCGTTGGCAAAAGCCTGGAGACGTTTCCAGAGGAATCGATTAATCCCGGCGACTATCAGCGCCATCACCAGCACGGCCGCGGCGAGCTTCGGGAAGTTTCCCTCGTCCGTGGCGCGGCTGATCAGGGCCCCGAGGCCGGTGGCTTGGTAGAGTTTGCCCCCGGCGTGGACGAACTCGGACACGATGGTGGCGTTCCAGGCGCCGCCGGCCGCGGTGACCCAGCCGGTGACGAGGCCCGGGAAGATCGCCGGCAGGATGAATTTCCTCCAACGCGGCCAGCCCTTGAGCCGCAGGAGCGCGGCGCAGCTCAGGATGTCCTGCGGCACGGCCGCCGCGGCCGAGGCCACGTTGAAAAGGATGTACCACTGCGTCCCGAGCAGGATCAGCGGCACGGCACCCCATTGAAGGTTTCCGCCGACCCCCACCACCAGCACGATGATCCACGGGTAGACCATCGGAGCCGGGAACGAGGCGGCGAACTGGATGAACGGCTGCAGTCGGTTGGCCAGGCGCGGATTGAATCCGATCCAGACCCCGACGGGCACCGCCCACAGCGTGCCGAGCGCGACGGCCGCGAACACCCGGAGGAAGCTCCAGCCGGCCGACGCCCAGATCTCACCCCAGCTCGACAAGTCCACCCGGATGAGCAGCAGCGCGAACCGGCTGAGGCCCCAAGCCAGGCCCACGACCACCAGCCCAAGAAAACCGCGATAGATCCAGCGCCCGGCAACGCCGGCAGGGACTTCCGTGACCGGGTTGCCGGCCTGCAGTACCAGCGGTACCGGCGGCGGAACCAGCCGCCGGTACCGCTCGTGGATCCAGGCGGTCGCGGCTTGGGCCGCGCGGGAGCGGGCGATCCAGCGTTGGACATTCGACTCCTCCGTCGCACCGCCAAAGTCATCGAGCTTGAAGCGGCGGGACCACAGTACGAGCGGGCCCCAGACCAGCCGGTCGACGACCACGATCACCACGCCCATCGCCACGAGGCCGGCGATCTGGGCGCGGACGTCGCCGCGCTCGATGGCGACGCTCATGTACGAACCGATCCCCGGCACGCGGAAGTCCTGGTCGCCCAGCTGGAACGCTTCGGTGATGCTGAGGAAAAACCAGCCGCCGGCCATCGAGACCATGCTGTTGTAGAGCAGGCCCTGCGCGCCCGAGGGCAGCTCGATCCGCAGGAAGCGGTGGTACCACTTGAAATTGTAGAGCCGGCCCAGCACCCGGAAATCCGCCGGGACGCCGCGCAGTGAATCGTAGTAGCTGAAGGTCATGTTCCAGACCTGTCCCGTGAAGATCATCAGCACGCAGGCGATCTCGAGGCCGGCGTTGCTGTGCGGAAAAAGCCCGACGAGGGCCAGCACGAGCCCGGGCAGGAAACCCAGCACCGGCACGCTTTGCAGCACATCGAGCGCCGGGAGGATGAAGCGTCGGGCCCGTTCGTCGTAAAAGGCCCATGAGGCCACGAGCAGGGTGAATGTGAGGGAGAAGAAATACGCGATCCAGCCCCGGGCGAGGGAGTACAGGGCGTACAGCGGCAGGGCGGAAGG
>CAIYFD010000355.1 GCA_903925425.1 uncultured Opitutia bacterium
CACGCCGAAAACCGCGACCCCGCGCTTGGTGAGCTCGGCGTAGCCGTCGCGCAGCGAGCAGCCCTGCTTCGTGCAGCCGGGCGTGTCGGCCTTCGGATAAAAATATACCAGCGTCCATTCCTGCCGGCCGTACGCCTCGCCCAAATTCACCGTCTCACCCGCATCGGAAGCCGCGGTCACCGCGGGCGCGTCGTCACCGACCTGCAGGGGAGCGGCGGAGGGACGAAAGCCGAAGAACGAACTGGTGGCCATGACGGGGTTATTTCTTCAGGCCGGCTTCCTTGACGAACCAAGCCGGGTTCAGGGCGGACAGGCCCGGCCGGAGCAGGTCGAGTTCCGCGGCGGGGCCGTGAACCTCAAAGCGGCTCAGGGTGGAGACCTTCAGGCACTCGGTGAGCAGGTCGCCAACATTGGCGAGGTGCGCCTGGACTCCGGCGGCGCCAACGTAGGCCTCGCGGCAGAAGATCTCGTCGCCGTTAACCGTGAACTCGTAATAGAGGTTGGCCGGCTCCGACGCGGTGCGGGCGACGAAGGCGGGGAAGCGGGATTTGAACTCGGCGAGCTTGCCGGGGTTGGCCTTGAAGTAAGGGTGCAGGCTGACGGCATTTTCGGGGCAATTCATGGCCCGGCAAGGAAACGACAGGGACGCAGGCCGGGCAACCGAATATGCCGGGCCTACCACCCGTCGCCACCCACGCGGCCTCGACCCGACTTGTGTTTCGCCCGGTGCTTTTTCGCCACGATCATCCGGACCTTCTGCCCGCGGGACTTCTGCCGGGTGCGGCGCCGTTCGGCTTCGCGGGTCTGCACCTTCGCCGCCGACGCCGCCCGGGTGCGCTCCTCCAACCGGCCGCACAGCTCGACCCAGGCCTGCTCCCGGTTGGCCGACTGCGAGCGCTCCCGCTGGCAGCGGACCTCGAGCCCGGTCGGGCGGTGCCGGAGGCAAACCGTGGACGAGGTCTTGTTAATCTTCTGCCCGCCGGGACCGGACCCGCGGATAAAGCGTTCCTCCACGTCGGCCAACGAGATACCGAGGGCCGCCAGCCGTTCCGAGATTTGGGTTGGTAATTGCACAGGGCGCCCGTTTTCTGAGGGAAACTTCCTTCCGGAACGGGGTCAAACCCCGGCCCTGATGCCCAAACCCTTTTTAACCACGGATTTCACGGATGACACGGATGATTCATGGCGGAAAACCGCAGCACTCAATTGGAGTCACGCCTCCCCCGGCCGGACGTCATTCCGGCAGTGAAACCTTTTCCGGCTTTCCCTCCGTGTCATCCGTGCAATCCGTGGTTCAAAATCCGGCTCTCCCGCTAACTTCCCTTTCCCACCCATGATCACCGGTCCTGCCTGGTCCAAGAAACTCCGCGAAGAAATCGGCCGCGCCGTCATCGGCCAGGATGTCGTCATCGAGCGCCTGCTCGTCGCGCTCCTCGCCAATGGCCACGTGCTCCTCGAGGGCATGCCCGGTCTGGCGAAGACCCTGCTCGTCAAGTCGCTCGGCTCCGCCCTCGGCGTCCAGTTCGAGCGCATCCAGTTCACCCCCGACCTGCTGCCCAGCGACGTGGTCGGCACCATGATCTTCTCGCCGAAGGACGGTTCGTTCAAGCCGCACCACGGACCGATCTTTGCCAACCTGGTGCTCGCCGACGAAATCAACCGCGCCCCGGCCAAGGTCCAGAGCGCGCTCCTCGAGGGCATGCAGGAGCGTCAGGTCACCATCGGCGGCCAGACCCACCCACTGCCTTCGCCGTTCTTCGTCATGGCCACGCAGAACCCCGTCGAGCAGGAGGGCACCTACCCGCTCCCCGAGGCGCAGGTCGACCGCTTCCTCTTCAAGCTGATCGTCAACTACCCCTCCGCCGAGGAGGAGGCACTCATGATGCAGCGCTGGGGCCTCGTCACCAAGCAGCCCGCCGTCACCGCCGCCTCCAGCGGCGAGGAACTGCTCGGGCTCCGCGTTGAGGTTGACCGGATCCACGTCGCGCCGGCCGTGCAGGCCTACATTCTCGCACTGGTGCGCGGCACGCGCGCCATGGCCGAGCCCGGCGCCAACGCGAAGCAGTACCTTTCCTTCGGCGCTTCACCCCGCGCCTCGCTCGCCCTCTACCAGGCCGGCCGCGGCCTGGCCTGGCTGCGCGGCCGCGACTACGTCTCGCCCGACTTGATCCAGGAGCTCGCCCCCGACGTGATGCGCCACCGCGTCGGCCTCACCTATGAGGCCGAGGCCGAAGATATCACTTCCGACAAGATCATCGCCGAGGTCCTGGAAAAGACCCCGGTCCCGGCGATCTAAGCCGGGTGGGGCCCCACCCTCTGCCGCGGTATCCCTCCTGATCCTTCCCGTGCCCGTCGCCGTCACACCGCCCGCCACCAACGCCTCCCCGCTGGCCGTGCTGCGCCAGCTGGAGTGGCGCGTGAAGCATGCGGTGAAGAACATCCTCAGCGGCGAGTACCGCTCGTCGTTCCGCGGGCGTGGCATGGAGTTCGACCAGGTCGTGCGCTACGAGTTCGGCGACGACGTCCGCGACATCGACTGGAACGTCACCGCCCGCCTCGGCGAACCGTACCGCAAGAAGTTCGTCGAGGAGCGCGAGATCACCGTGCTGATCGTGTTCGAGGACTCCCCCAGCCTGCAGTTCGGCTCGGGGACCCACTCGAAGCGCGACGCACTGCTCGAGCTGGCCGGGCTCGTCGCGCTGCTCAGCTCGAGCAACCGCGACCGCTTCGGTTTCCTCCACGTCGCGCCGCACGGCTACATCTTCCGCGAGCCGGTGCGCGGCCGCGGGGCGATCATGCACGCGGCGGCCGCGCTCGTCGGCCACGCCGCGCCCCCGATGGGCGGCGATCCCGTCAAGATTCCGTGGCACTTCCTCGCCCAGGCCGCCCCCAAGCACAGCGTGCTGCTCTGGCTCGGCGACTTCCCGCCCCGGATCGAGCCCGAGGGTTGGGCGGTGCTGCGCCGCCGTTACCAGACCATGGGCTTCCGCATCGACGACCCGTGGGAGCGCGAGCTCCCGCAGGGCGAGGCCTTCGCCGCCTTCGACCCGCAGGCCGGGCGGCTGGTGACCCTCGACGGCACCGGCGCCGAGCGCGCCGCCCACGCCCGCTGGCGCGCCGAGCGCGACGCCGCCTGGACCTCACTGTTTCCCGACCCGCTCTCCCGCCTCGTCTGCGGCACCCACGAAAACCGGCTCGAGGCCCTGGTGCGTTTCTTCCACGCCCGGATGAGCAGCCGCTGAAGAACGCCGCAAACATGCACTCCCTAAATCCGATGCCCGGACCCGGACAGATTAGCCGCAAAAAGGCGCAGAAAGCGCAAAAGCGGAATTCTGAAAACCGGATCGAAGGCTCGTTTTTGCGCCTTGTGTGCCTTTTTTCGGCCAACTCTCCGATTCGATGACCGCCGGGCAAATCATCTCCCTTCCCCTCGCCGAGCTCGGCAACTTCGTGCTCCGCGACCCGGAGTGGTTCGCCGCGCTGCTGCTCGTGCCGCTCGCGCTCTGGCTGCGCCGCCGCCGCGCGGTGCAGGTCCTGATCGTGCCGTTCGCCGCCACCTGGCACCGCCCGACCCAGGTCACGCTCACGCGCTGGCCCGCCGCTCTCGCCTTCGCGGGACTCGTGCTGCTCATCGCCGCCCTCGCCCGCCCCCAGCGGGTCGAGGACAAGCGTGAGGTCCGCACGCAGGGCTATGACATCGTTCTGGCGATCGACCTTTCCGGCTCGATGCTCGCCGAGGACTACGAGCGCGACGGCCACCGCATCAACCGCCTCCTCGCGATCAAGCCGGTCATCCAGGCCTTCATCAACAAGCGGCCCAACGACCGCATCGGCATCGTGGTTTTCTCCGGCCGGGCCTACACGCTCGCCCCGCTCACCTTCGACCACGACTGGCTCGCGCGCCAGACCGAGCGCCTGAAGATCGGCCTGATCGAGGACGGCACCGCCATCGGCGACGGGCTCGGCGTCGCGCTCACGCGCCTCGAGCAGGCCAAGCGCGAGAGCGGCGGCAAGCGCCAGGGCGCCTTCGTCGTGCTCCTCACCGACGGCGCAAACAACCGCGGCCTACTCTCGCCTGAGCAGGCGGGCGACATCGCCAAGTCGCGCGGCATCCCCGTCTACACCATCGGCGCCGGCCAGGCCGGCCTCGCCCCGATGCCCGTGTTCGACCCGAAGACCGGCCGCCAGATCGGCATGCGCCTGACGGCGACCGACCTCGACGAGGACTCGCTGCGCGAGATCTCCGGCAAGACGAAGGGCGAGTTTTTCCGCGCCTACGACACCGGCACAATCGAGTCGTCCTTCGCCTCCATCGACAAGGCGCAGAAGATCGAATTCCAGGCCAAGAGCTACCTCATCACCAGCGAACTCTTCGCGTGGCTCGCCGTGCCCGGCGCGCTGCTGGTGCTCGCCGCCGCCCTGATCATCCGCCGCCCCGGCGGCTCCGGCGCCCGTCCCGACGCCGCCGCGGTGCCAGCCGCCGCCCCCGCCCGATGACCTTCGCCCAGCCCATCCTTCTCTGGCTGTTGCTTCTCCCGGCCGCCCTGCTGGCGTGGGAAATCGCACGCGTGCGCCGCTCCGCGCAAAACGGCCACCCGAAGATCCTCCGCGGCCGCGCCGGTTCGCGGGACTTCGAACTGCTCACGGGCCAGTCGGACCACTTCGGCCGCGCCCGGGCCCGCTCCTGGCTCTGCCTTGGGCTCGCCCTCGCCACGGTCGCCCTCGCTCGCCCGCAATACGGCAAGATTGAGGATCAGGTGTTCGACCAGTCGCGCGAGATCATGATCGCGGTGGACCTTTCGAAATCGATGCTCGCCGAGGATGTGAAGCCGAACCGCCTCGGCCGCGCCAAGCTCCTCATCCAGTCCCTGCTCGAACGCCTCGAGGGCGAGCGCGTCGGCCTCGTGCTCTTCTCCGGCACCGCGTTCGTGCAGAGCCCGCTCAGCTCGGACTACGAGATCCTCAACGAATTCCTGCCCGTGCTGGAACCCGGTTACCTGCCCTCCGGCGGCACCAACTACGGCGCCCTGCTCCACGCCGCGGCCGAGTCGTTCGGCGCGACCGGGACCTCCGACCGCTTCCTCATCATCCTCAGCGACGGCGAGGCGACCGACGACAAGTGGCGCGACGAGCTGGCGGCGCTAAAGGACAAGGGCATCCGCGTGATCGGCCTCGGGGTCGGCACGTCCGGCGGGAGCATGATTCCCGACGGGAGCGGCGGTTTCATCAAGGACGAGCGCGGCGCGGTGGTCATGTCCAAGCTCGAGAACGCTACGCTGCAGGAGCTGGCCAAGGAAACCAACGGCACCTACGAGGACGCCAGCACGTGGGTCGACGTCGCCCAGCTGCTCCAGAGCACGGTCGAGACCGGCCAGCAGGGTTCCTTCAAGAAGGAGACGCGCGTGCGGCTCGCCGAGCGCTTCCAGTGGGCCCTCGCCCCCGCCCTCCTCTTCCTGCTCCTCAGCTACTGGCGCGAGTTTCCCGCCCGGCCCAAGCCACGCGACCTTCGCCTGATTTCCCCGAAGGCCAACCCGGCCAAGCCCGCCACCGCGACCATCGCCGCCCTCCTGGCCGCGGCTCTCCTGCTCGCCCGCTCCGGCCCGGTCCTTCGCGCTGCCAGCCTCGACCCGGCGCAACGGGCCGCGCCCCCGCCCGCAACGCCATCACCCGCCGCCGGCGAACCCGCCCCGGAACAGTCGCCCGAGGAAATCGCGAAGGTCGCCGCCGCCCCGCTGGCCAAGGCCGTCGATCGCATTTCCCGGCAGGCCCGCCGGGCCGCCGCCGACTGGGCCGAGCTCGCCCGGCTCACGATCAACTACGGCAACCAGCTGGTCACCGCCAAGGAGAAGGTGCCCGAGGCTCCCATCCGCGACGCGCTCCAGGCCGTCGAACTCGGCTCCGCCCTCGATCTCAAGGCCGCCGACTGGCCCGAGCTCCGCCAGCAGCTCGAGGAGCTGCTGAAGAACCCCGACGACCCGCCGAAGGAGGAACCGCCACCGCCACCGCCGGATCAGGACAAGCAGGACAATCAGAAAAAGAGCGAGGGCGGCGACAAGTCCGACCCCAGCGACCAATCCAAGGAAAAATCGGATGAAAAATCCGACGCCAAGGACCAGCCTCCCGACCAGGACAAAGACAAAAAAGCCGACGACCAGCCGAAGAAGGACAATGGCGAATCGGCTTTCGGCGACATGAACAACGAGGACAACCCCGAGGACGAGAACCCTCCGGACCAGCCGCCGCCCAAGAACGAGACCCAGCAGGTCGGCGGCGCCCCCAAGCAGCAACCGCGCAACGAGAATCCCTCGCTCACCGTTCCGCTGCAGCACCTCGACGAACTCCGCGACCGCGACAATCCCGCGGACCTTTTTCAATTGATGGACGATCAACCCACCGCGAAGCCTCCCGGCAAAGACTGGTAACCCGCATGCGCCGCCTCTTCCTCCCCCTCCTCCCCTTCCTGGTCGCCCTCCTCGCGCCCCTCGCCCTCGCGCAATCCGTCAACTGGGCCCAGGGCGATTCCGGCGATCCGTCGGACCTCCTGCTGGTCTTCCGCGGCGCCACCCCGAACGGCACGCAGCCTGTCCTGCCCGCGGTCAGCGGCTTCACGTTCACGTTCCTCGGCAGCTCGTCGCAGACTTCCTTCGTCAACGGCGTGGTCTCGCAGGCCGTCGTGCTCAGCTACCGCCTGCGCTCGCAGGGGGGCGGTCCGGTCCGCGTCCCCGCCTTTGATGTGCCGACCTCCGCCGGCACCCTCCACGTTCCTGCCTTCACGGGAGGCAACCTGCCCGCCGCGGCGGACCTCGGAGTCAAATCCACCTTCGCCACCGAGGGCACCACGTTCTGGGCCGGCGAGGTTTTCCCCCTCACCTACACGGTCAGCGTCCCGGGCCGCACCCAGAGCCAGCTCGGCAGTGACATCACCTGGACCGCCGATCCGCTGGCGGCCGAGGCCTGGTCCCTGCCGGTGCAGGCCAGCGCCATCGTCAACGGCGAGCCGCGCGCCAACGTCACCTACCGCACGCAGGCCTACGTCCGGAACGCCGGGAAGGTTAAACTGAATCCCGCCCAGCAGGTCGTGAACATCGCCTCCGGCAGCTTCGGCTTTTTCGGCGCGCCCCGCGTCGAGCAGCTCGCCGTCGTCTCCAACCAGCCCGAGCTGACGATCAAGCCGCTGCCGGGCAACGCACCCGCCGGCTTCAACGGCGCCGTCGGCGATTTTAAGCTCTCCGCCAAGGTCGTGCCCGAGAAGGCGAACGTCGGCGACCCGGTCACCTGGACCCTTACCCTCGAGGGCGCCGGCAACTGGCCCGAGATCCCTGGCCTGCCCTCCCGCGATGTTTCCCGCGATTTCCAAGTCGTCCAGCCCAAGGCCAAGAAGACCAACAGCGAGGGCAAGTTGTTCGAGGCCACGCTCGTCGAGGACGTCGTGCTGATCCCGACCAAGCCGGGCTCCTACAAGATCGGCCCCGTGAGCTTCGCCTGCTTCGACCCCAAGACCGGCGACTACAAGACCCTCACTTCGGACTCCGTGACCGTCACCATCACCGGCAGCAGCGCCGCGCCCGACGTCACGCTGAACGTGCCCAAGGGCACTGCGTCCGCCGCGCAGCCCAAGGGACCAGAGCTCGCCGGCGCCAATAATCCCCGGACCAAACTGCCCGACGAGCCGGCCGGCCCCTCGCCCATCCCGGGTGATCCGATCACGGACAGCGGCAGCGCCCTCGTGCCGCTCGGCCACGTGCCGTTCCTCGTCCTCATCTCCTCGCCGGTCGCACTACTCGTCCTGCTGTGGGGCGGCCTCGCCCTGCGCCGCGCCACCCAGACCGATCCGCTGCGCGGTCGCCGAATCGCGCAGAAACAATTGCACGCCACGCTTCGCGCCCTGCGCGGCGCCGACGCCGCTCGGCGGTCGCGCCTGCTCCTTGACTGGCAGCACCAGGTCATCGCGTTCCGCGGTATCGCCCATGCCGCGCCGGTGGCGGCCATGCTCGACGACGCCACATGGAAGTCGCTCTGGGAGGAAAGTGACCGCGCCCTCTACGCTGCCCAGGCCGAGATCCCGGGCGACTGGATCACGCGCGCCGAGACCGCCCTGCAGACGCAGCGCCTGCCGGCCTTCTCCGCCTTTGGCCTCCTCCGGCCGCGCAACCTACTCCCGTTCTTCTTTGTGTTCGCCCTCGTGCTCAGCGCCCCGGGCCGGCTCCACGCCGCCGATGCGGCCGCCGACTACCGTGCCGGAAAATTCGCCGCCGCGGAAAAATCCTGGCGGGCCGAGCTTACGCGCAACCCGGCCAACTGGGTCGCCCGCCACAATCTCGGCCTCGCGCTCGCCCAGGAACAGAAATGGGCCGAGGCCGCGGCCCAGACCACCGCGGCTTTCGTGCAGCATCCCGGCGACGTCCGCGTCAGCCGCGAACTCGCCACGAGCTACCCCAAGGCCGGCTACACGGTCGAGGGCATCGGCGCTTTCGCCCAGCCCGACCGCGGGATGAAACTCGCGATGCAGGCCTCGCCGGCCGCATGGCAGCTCGCGCTCGCCGGCGGCATCGCGCTGCTCAGCGTCGCCGTCGGACTCTGGTTGATCCGCATCTATGGCTGGCGCGCCCGCTGGGTTCCGCCGGTCGCGACCCTCGTTCTCCTTGCCGGGCTGATCCTCACGCCGGCGGCGGAATTTGGCCGCCGGTCCTACGGCCTCGCGGGCGATCCGCGGGCCATCCTCGTCTGGGCGCCGTCCGGCACGCTGCGCTCGATCCCGACCGAGGCCGACAACACCCAGCAGACCAGCCCGCTCGCCGCCGGCACCATCGGCGCCGTCGACAACACCTACCTCGACTGGGTCCACCTCTCCTTCAGCAACGGCCAGACCGGCTGGGCCCGGAAAAAGGAACTGCTCGGGCTCTGGAAGTAAGCAGCCGAGCTTCGGAAGGTTTCACGCAGAGATCGCAGGGAGCGCAGAGGAAGGGATCAATCCGCCTTGCGCGCTGGCGCTGGTAGGGCTGAGGCGGTGCCTCAGCCGCGATCCAATCCCCGGCTTTGCCCTGCGGCTCTACTCCCCCGATACACCTTGGCTCGTCAGGTGATCGACACCGAGCTTCTCGCGGTCGGTGGCGCTCATCCCTGCAACCTTCAGCGTTTCCCTCTACTCGTGGGCTTCTGCCAGCATGGTAAACGAGGCCTCGATCCCACGCTCCCCGATTAACGCTCGGACCTTTTCGAGAGGAACGCGGAAGAATTCCTTCCGGTAGTTGACCTTATTGATCCGCTGATCGTCGAACGCCGCGTGCAGGGCGGATTCAAGGGCCGGTGCATCATCGCTGGCGATCATGGCATGCACATCGAAGTCGAATGGAACCGAGGCGTCGCTGAGTTCCCAAATTCGGTCCATTGGCTCCAGCCGTCGCGTCATTCCGATCTTGAAAACCTCTTCACCGAAGGAGCCGAGATTCGAGATAACGTAAACGTTTCCCTTCTTGGTTTGCTGAGACATGGAAAGTGCACGGCGATTCTTCTCGTCTGCCTCAAGAATCTGCTGATTGAGAGTAGCAATCTGCGCCTCAAACTTTGCGCGCTCCTGGCTGGTCGCGTGCTCAACCTCCTGCCGGGCGAGCTCGAGCGCCTTCTTGAGCTTAGTCTCTTCATCTGCCGCATCCTTGACCGCCCGCTCATACTCGCGCCGGGCCCGCTCTTCTTCACGAATCTGCTCCTTGATCCGACGCTGCTCTTCCCTTTCGCGCCGTCGAAGATCGTACGCAGCCACTGCCCACCTGAGCTCCGCCAACCGAGCGTCAAGAAAAGCAGGGAGAATTCGCGCATCTCGAAACGCCTTGCCGTTCAGGTTCACCACGTTGCAGGTATCTCGAATCTTCTGCTCAACCGTGCCGAAATTCTCGTGCTCCGCCTCGGCAAGGAGGGAATCCACTCGCCCATTAAAGGCATCGATCGCAAAGCGGATCGCCGTCTCGCGACGATTTGCTTCCGCATAATCACAGGTCGCAGCAAGGCCCTCCTCAACCATTCGCTTACTTTGTTCGCGAACCGATTGGAGCATCTGGCCCGCCTCGGTGTGACCATAGCCGCCAGCCAGTTCATCGACCATACCCCGGGTCGGAACGATGTACCGGTCGCCATATCCATCGATGATGTTCCTGATCGCCTTCAAGGACTGCTCCAAGCCCTCTTTGTCACGTAGCGCGGTGTAAGCATCGCCTGCAATCTGCTTGGCGTTCTTGTGGGCGTCCTCGACAATCTTGGCCGCATTTCGGGTGGCACGGTCAAGGAGTTGATCGGCCTGCGCGTGAAGCTCCCTTGCCTTTTGGGAGGCCTGACCTTTTTCCGCCTGCGCGATATTCTTTGCCGTCACCAACAGGTTGTTCGCATCGGCACGCAGTCCCTCGGCCTCACGCAGTGCGTCGGCCAGAATCCGTTTGGCCTCTTCTTCGATTTCCTGGATCGGACGTTCCTTCCTGCCGGCACCCAACTCCGCCTTCATCCGTGCCACTGCATCACTGGCACGCGCCAGCGCCTTCTGGGCCTCGGCCTCGTAGTGACCCTTGACCCTGAGTTCCTCAGTCTTAAGCGCCGCACGTTCACCATCCAGCATGGCCTGCGCCTCCTTCAGTCCCTTTTCCGTTTCCAGCCGGACACTCGCGAGGTCGGCCGAGAGCTTTGTGATCTTTTTACGGTTTAGGACGACAAGGACTGCCAGTACCGCTGAGATCGAAACTAGGAATGCCAGTAGTAGCTGTTGAGGTGTCATGACAATGAGCGTTCCAGCAGGGCCGCGTGCTCGGCCTTGATTTGTTCACGGAACAGGATGATCCGTGAGAGTCGCACTCCGAAATCTGCCTCGGCTGCAGGCAATTCTTTCAAGACCGCAGGCGTAAGCGCGGTAATGGCCTGAAAAGCACCGGACTTGCGGGAAGCCTTGAAATCCCCCTTGTGCGTCATCTTGGAGATAGCATCCGACGGATCCAAAAACTCCCACTGCAACTCCTTCAGTTCCACGCGGGAAACCACCATCGACAAGACAGGCTTATCCGCTGTCTTGCCGGTAGCAGTGTCGAGCACCTCTCCAACCGCCGTCACTATCGCATGCTCAATGGGCAAGATTGCGAAGAGTTCGCGGGCCACCCGAAGTATGGCACTGCAAACATAGTCCTGGTAGATCTCATGGAAGCGTGCTCGAGGCATGTCCTTGACCGAGAGCTTCCCAGTGCTGGTCAGTGATTTTGCTTCCGGCGGTATAACACTCGAATCCTTGACGGTGAGGCAGCACTCGAAGAGCGAAGCCGAGTGCATGGTAAACTCCATCTCCGCGCCCAACTCCTCGAGTTCCGCCAGAGGGCTGAACTCCTGCAAAGCCTCCTGGTATGCCGTCAGGTCCCCTGTCGGGATCCTCACAGCCAGTGAGAGCTTTTTTTGCCACTCCTGCATAGCACGCACGTAACGCTGCTGCGCCGCACGATCCGCAACACGGTCGTTCTCTTTCGCAGTCGCCAATTCTGCTTCGAAACCCGCTTGCTCCGTTGCGGGCCGAATCAGCCATGCCTGCTGAAACCGGGCCTCATGGATAGCGGAGGCGGCCGGTTTGATCGGGGGCAGAGTTGCCGCAACCCGGAGCCAGTCCCACTCTTCACCGCATTCCTTGTGTAGCGAAACGAGCAGTTCGATCCGGTTTTCATGCGCCGCGACTTCGTGCCGAGCACGCGCTCGTTCGTCCATCTTGGCCCGTTCCTTCGTGAGACGCTCAAACTCACGCGCTTGTCGGCGAGCTTCTCGTTCACGGCGGGCGTAAACACTCATCGCATTACTTCGGGGTACCGGAACAGCGCAGCCGGTCACAACGATTTCGCAAGGCGCAAAGTAAGGAATACTCCCTACAGGGTCTCAGACTGACTTTTGCAGACGGCCAAACCGAGAAACCGTACGTGCGGGATGATCGACGCCAAAGCGAGGCCAACCCGGAGGCGACTATCTCAGGCGCTCTGCAGACGGACTTCCGCGATTTCTGACAGGGTCTTGCCCTCGCGCTTGGCTTGGGCCCGCAGCGTCCGGAGCAGGCCCGGCTTGAGCCGCAGGGTGACGGGAAGGCGGCCAGTCGGTTTGCGCCCAGCTCCCGGCCGGGCTCCGCCATGGGGCACCATCCGGGCGCTGCCCCGGCGCAGATCGGCGTCGGTGATCTCGGCGGGATCGGTCAGATCGAGGGCCGCGTCGGGCCGCTTGGCCAGGGCGCGCAACTGGGCCCGTCCGGCCGCCGAGACGGGACGGGCAATGATCTCAGCGAGATTCGTACGGATGATCTTGTTCATGGTAGCGGTGTTTTTCGAGACGGCTGGCGGGGCGGGCGGAAATGAGGCGGGTGACTCCAGCACGAGGCGTATGGCAGACCGTGACGATCAACAATCCTTCCACCGACCCGGTGGTGTTGAAACGCGGTTCGCCGTAATCCTGCCGGTTGTCCTCCAAGGTGATTCGGTTGGGATCGGCAAAGACGCGGGCCGCCAGCGCAAAACTCAATCCGTGCTTGGATTGGTTGGCGGCGTCCTTGGCCGAATCCCATTCAAAGACCATCGGCCGACCGTACCCGGCAATTCTTGATATGCAACGGCGTTTTCAAGCAATTCCCCTGCAGTGCGGAAGCCCACAGGTCGTCCTTTACGTTCTCCGCGCCCTCTGCGTGCCAAACTCCGGAAATTGCCTACGTCGCTCTTCGAGCTTTGCAGGCCACGGTCGCGGCTGAAGCACCGCTTCAGCCCTACCTTCCGATCCTGCGCATTCTGACTTCTGTCATCTGACCTCTGCCATCCGGCGTGGCCTCACCCAGCCGCCACCGGCTCTGCCACGATCTTGCCGTCGAAGAGGTGGAGGATGCGGTCGGCCTGGCGGGCGAAACGCTGGTCATGAGTCACCATGATGATGGTCGCGCCGCCCTTGTGCAGGTCGGCCAGGAGTTTCATCACCTCGCTGCCGTTCTTGGAGTCGAGGTTGCCCGTCGGCTCGTCGGCCAGCAGCACCGCCGGGTGCCCGGCGAGCGCCCGCGCCACGGCGACGCGCTGCTGCTGTCCGCCCGAGAGCTGCGAGGGCAGATGATTCGCCCGGTGGCCCACGCCGACCTTGTCCAGCGCCTCCTGCACACACTGATGCCGTTCGCTGGCGTGCATCCCGCGATAGGTCAGCGGCAACTCGACGTTCTCGGCCACGCTCAGGTCACCAATGAGATTGAAGGACTGAAAAATGAAGCCGATCTCGAGGTTCCGGATCTTGGCGCGCTCGCTGAGGGTGAGGTCCTGCACGTGCCGGCCGTTGAGGACGTAGGAGCCATGGCTCGGGGTGTCGAGCAGGCCGAGGATTGAGAGCAGCGTCGACTTGCCGCAGCCCGACGGCCCCTCGATCGAGAGATATTCGCCCTTCCGGACCTCCAGGTTGATATTGGCCAGGGCATGCGTCTCGACATCATCGGTGAAGAAGACCTTCGCGAGGCCTTCCATTTTGATCAGGATCGTTTCGGTGCTCATGGGGATCGGGGGGATGGGAAATTGATCGGAGTTTTTTTAACCGCGAATGGACGCGAATTTCGGATATGTCGGCAGGGTCTTACTGCAGACTATCGACCAACCCGGTCTTCATTCGCGTGAATTTGCGTCCATTCGCGGTTAAAAAACTTAGGCGCTTCAAGGCGTGGCCGGCTTGCGGAGGTCGTCCCACTTGCCGTCGGGGCGAATGGCCAGCAGGCCGAGGTTGTTCCAGAATCCAAGGCGGGCCACCAGGTGATTGACGAGATTCTGCGCGCGTTGGTTCTGGGCGTCGAGGAGGGCGTTTTGCGCATCGATCTGGTCCTGCGCCCGGATGGTCCCGAGTTCCGCGCGGAGATTCTGCTCCTCGACCCGGCGTTCGTTCAACTGGACGCTCTTCTCGCTGATCAGGTAGCTGCGCTTGGCCTGATCGAGCGCGCGCCAGCTTTCCCGCACACTGAGCTTGAGCTGGTCCTCCTGCTGCTCGACGGCGCGGGCGGCGCTGTTGCGGGCGATGACCGCGCTGCGGTACGAGTTGCGTTCCGAGGTCTTGTCCAAGCCCGGGTCGATGGAGAGCCCCGCGTTCCAGCGGTAGCGGTCGGGATCGGGCAGGACAAAGCCGGACGAGTCGCTGGGGTTGCTCGAGATCACGCCGGTCGCCGAGAGATCGACCTTGGGCTTGAGGGTGCCAGCCGCCAGCTCCACCCGGCGGACCGAATCCTCGAAACGGTCCTTCACGTTCTGGTAGTCCATGCGCCCCGCCAGCGCTACCTGGATCGCTTCGTCCAGGCCGATGTCCACGTCACTGATGGTCAGCGTAGCCAGCTCGCGGTCGTCGAGCACGATGTTGCTGTCCACGCTGAGCCCGAGCTGGATCTTGAAGTTGTCGATCTGCGTCCGGTAGGTGCGGGTGGCATTGAGCCAACCCAGCTCGGCCTGGAGTTCCTGTTGCTCATTGCGGCCCAGTTCGGCCTGGGTGATCCGGCCCTCACCGGCGAGGGCGCGCTGGCGGATGGCGGTGCGCCGGGAGCCCTCGAAGTTGGCGTAGCTGGTGCGCACGGCATCCCGGCTGCCCAGCACCCGGTAGTAGGCGGTGGCAACCGAGACGATGAAGTCCTTCCGGAATTGGGTGAAGTCGCGCAGGTCGTAGAGCATCTGCCGCTCGGCCTGGATCAGCGTCTCCTTCTGCTGCTTGAAGCCGCTGTCGCGCAGGAGCGGGCGCAGCAAGGTGATGCTCAGCTGCGAGGACGTCGTCAGGCTCGGATCGCCAGTGATCAAACGGATAAAGTCGCTGGTGAACGCGGTGGTGATGCGGCCCACGTCGCGGACCAGCCAGTTGGCGCCGACCGTGCCCGAGGCGTTGATCCGCTCGTCCGTGGTCAGCTGCACCGTGGGCAGCGGCCGCCCGGTGACGGCATCGATTTCCGTGATGACCTTCTTTTGCTGGGTTTCGCTGTAGGTGCCGCTGGCGCTGCCCGAGAAGATCGGGGTGAACTGATGGCGCGTGAGCGAAAGGGCCAGCGCCGAGAGGTAGAGCTGCTCCTTGCGCGACTGGAAAGTCCGGCTGTAACGCACCGCCAGCTGGAGCGAGTTGTCCAGGGTCAGCAGGTGCGCGCCGGCCTCCCCATTGCCGTCGTCGCCGAAGTACTCGGCGGCGGCGGCCACCGTGGGATAAGCCTCAAGGGAAGCCTTCAGCGCCTGCTCGATCGTGAAGTTTTGGTCCATGTTCCTCACCCCTGCGCCCTGATCGTGGATGAGGCCATAGGCCGCTTTGTCCGCGGACTTCACATAATGGCCGTTCGTGCAGCCGCCGACCAGCGCGAGGGTGCAGGTCGCAACCAGCGCCGCCACCGGACGGGTCCTGCCGCCTTTCGGAGCGGGTGTATCCCGCGACCCTGCCGCGGAATCGCGGCGTAAAGCCGCTCCTCGTCGGGACCGGACCGGAAGAAGTGAAATCATGGTTTTCATTTCAGCGTGATGCGCTCGACCCCATCCCACTGGGACATGTCGGACAGAATGATACGGTCACCCGGTTCCAATCCCCGGACCACCTCAACACTGGTGACGGAGCTGCGGCCAAGCTGCACCGGCACGCGCTGCGCGTGAATGCCATCCGCTTCAAGGCGGAAGATCCCGACCGACCCCTTGCCGGTCCCGAAGGCAGGGCGGCTGGTGAACATGACGTCCGTCAACCGCTCGAGCTCAATGATGCCGTCCACACTGAGATCGGGGCGCGCACCCGCGGGCAGTTCGCCGGTAACCTCCAGGTCCACCGTGACGGTCCCTTGCAGCACCGCGGGATCGATGCGGATAACCTTGGCCGGCACGATCCCGTTGCGGGTGTCCACCGTGCCCACCTGACCAATCCTGACATCCTTCGCCTGTGTCTCCGCGACGCGGATCTCCGCTTTGAGGCGGCTGGGGTCGGCCACCCGCGCCAGGTTGGTGCCGGACCCGACCTGGGAGCCAATCTGGAGCGACATCACCTGCAGCACGCCCGTCATTCCCGCCTTCACTTGGAGACCCTCGACTTCCTCCCGGCGCAACTTGGCCGTCGCCCGCAACTGTTCGACCGCGGCGGTCTTGGCCGCGAGCCGCGGCGCGAGCCCGTCCTTGGTGGACACCAAGCGCTTCTTCTCGGCCTCGTTCGCCCGCTCGGCATTGGCGAGATTGGACTCGGACCGGCGGAGGTCGCTCGTCGTGATAAAGCCCTTTTCAAAGAGCCGCTTGTCCCCGTCGTTGGTCGCCTTCAGTTCGTCAAGCTGGCCCTGCGCGCGAAAGGCCGAGGCCTCGGCCGCGAGCAGGTCGCCTTCCAGTTGAAACCGCAGGTTCGCCAGCTCCGCTTCACCCACCTTGAACTGCGTCTCGGCCTGGTTCGCGGTCTGAGCCACCTCGGTGTTGTAGAGCACGACAATCACGCTGTCGGGCTCAACCTTGGCGCCGGGCCGCAGGACGATCTTGTCCACGCGACCGGAGGCGCGACTGGTGATCCAGCGGATGTCCTCGGGTACGAGCGTGCCGCTCCCCTGCACCTGCCGCACGAGCGGCCCACGCTTCACCGTGTCGATCCAGACGAGATTGCGATCCACGTTGGGCACGGCCGGTTTGAGCCGCGAGAGCCCGTAGGTCGTGACTGCGAGCACGATCGCGGAGATGATGATCACTCGGTTCCGTTTGCGCTTCTTGGCGCGGGCAATGTCAGGTCTGGCGACGTCCATGGGGGTAGGGGTTGGGAGATGGGAGCTCGGAAATGGAAGTGGGGCGCTGCTCATTCCGCGCGCAGCGCCACCAGCGGGTCCACCTTCATCGCCCGGCGGGCCGGGATACAGCAGGCGGCGAAGGCGGCGCCGCAAAGCAGGAAAACGCCGGCGGCGGTTACCGCCAGCGCGGCATAGTCGCTCAGATCCACGGTAAAGACGCGCGTCTGGCTGGCGATCACCTGGGTGATGCCATAGCTGCCGATGATTCCCACCGCCAGGCCGATCCCAAGGAGGGCTCCACCCGCCTTGAGCACGAGGCCGAGGATGTTTTTCGGATCGGCGCCCAACGCGATGCGTACCCCAAATTCGCGGGTGCGCTGCGAGATGTGGTAGGAAAGAACACTGTAGATCCCAGCGATCGCCAGGGAGAGGGCGATGGCCGCCAGCGTGCA
Source organism: uncultured Opitutia bacterium (assembly GCA_903925425.1). Lineage (GTDB taxonomy): Bacteria > Verrucomicrobiota > Verrucomicrobiia > Opitutales > Opitutaceae > CAIYFD01. The sequence goes on from CAIYFD010000355.1 coordinate 17,167, forward strand.
GAAGAGCACGAAGTTGAAGCGCGGCAGAAGGAACTGGGCGTCGAAGGTCGTGGCCATGTCCTGCACCTGGAGCAGGGAGGCCCGGGAATCGAACGACTTCAGGAGTGCCTGGATTTCCTGCTGCACATTGGCCTTTTGCCCTTTCTTGAGGCGGACCACGAATTGGCTGATCGTCGTTTGCCCTGGCCGGAGGGTGAAGGGAACCATCACGAACGGGGCCGGTTCCGTGGTGACGCTCGGGCGCATGTTGCTGATGATTCCAACGACCTCGAGGGTCGGCGGCGTCCCGGGGGTGGACGGCCCGCCAGGGGTGGTGGGGGGCGTATTGATCGCGTAGGCGTCGAGCGTGATTTTTTTTCCGATCGGATCCTCCCCTTCCGGCCAGAGCCGGTTGCCGCCGGTTGTGCCCACCAGCGCATAAAGCTCACCGCGGGAAATCTCATCCGCCGTGAGGGCCCTCCCGCGGATCAGGGTGGTGCCGAAAGTCTTCAGGAAGTCGGCGTCCACCTCGGCGGTGCGCACGAATTTCGCCTCGTCCCTGGCCTGGCCCTCCGCGGTGTACCGCGACTGGTTGCCGACCGAGCCGCGGGCCACACTCTCCACAAACGGCAAGTTCCGCATCTGGTCCATGAACTCCTCCGTCTGGGCATTGCTGGTCATGGAGCTCGCCCCGGTGATCACGGTATACAGCCGGTCCGGATTGTAGCCGGGATCGACCGTCGCGAGGCGGACATAACCCCAAAGGGCCAGGCTCGCTGTCACCAGCAGCATGATCGAGAACGCCATCTCCGCGATGACGAGGAGGGACCGGATCCGGCCGCCATGGGCACCGGAGCCGCGGCCGCCGTCCTTCAACGCGGAATTGAGATCCTGCTGCGTGCTCTGGATCGCCGGAGCGAGGCCGAAGAGGATTCCACAGAGGATGGCCGCGGCGGCGGAGAAGATCAGCACCGTGCTGTTGAGCCCGATGTTCGCCTCCTCCGGGAGGGGCGAGTTGCCAAAGGTATTGGAGGGCATGACGGCCACGGTCAGCTTCGTAAAGCCGTAGGCCACGAGCAGCCCGAGCAACGCGCCCGCGACGGAAAGGATCACGCTCTCCGTCAGCAGTTGCCGGATGAGCCGCGAGCGCTGGGCGCCCAGCGCCAGCCGGACCGCGATTTCCCGGCTGCGCCCGGCCGCGCGCGACAACTGCAGGTTGGCCACGTTCATGCAGGCGATGAGCAGCAGAAAGCCGACGCCGAAGGAGAGGTAACGGAAGTTCGTCCGGAACACGCCCTGCGGGTCAAAGGTCGCGCTGGCGAAGTCGCGCAACGTGGTGTTGAACTGCCGGAGGGTCATCGGGGGCAGCGCGTTGATCGAGATGGGCCCGACCAAGCCGGCGGGAAACTGGCGGTTCCAAAAGGGCGCCACGTTGGCATTGGCCGCCGCCATCTGGGAAAACAACGTGGCGATCTGCGCCTCCGCCACCGGCTTCGATACGCCCGGTTTCAAGCGGACCCGCGGGCGCACCTGCAGGGTGGCCGACGCGGCGTCGAGATTGGCGCCCGGCATCGGGAGCCAAACCGTGTTGCCGATGTCGTAGGCCGGCGCGCCGCCGAAGCGGGCGGGCATGACGCCGATCACCGTCTTGGGCGCGGCCCCGCCGCGACTGTCGAGAAAGGGGATCACCTTGCCCACCGGATCCGGATCGCCCGGGAAGAACTTCTGCGCCGCCGCCGAGCTCAGCACCACGACCGGCGCCGGAGTGCCGTTCTCGGCGATGTCGGACGGCAGGATCGTCCGGCCCTTCAGCGGCTTGACGCCCAGGAACGCAAAGGCGTTGGCCGACATCTGGAACGACACGTACAATTCGCGATTATTCGTGGCGTTCGGATTTTCGACGTAGAGCGTGAAGCTGGCACTGCTGGCCCGCGTCGAAAACATCACTTCCGCCACCGCCGGCAGCTTCTCCATCGCCGTCACAAAGTTTCGGGGAATCCTCGTGGCGTTGTTGTTCGCGTTGGGCGGGAAGGTAATCCACGGCGACCAGATCTCGTCCACGTCCGCATACGGGTAGGCATCGTACAGCATGCCGTAGGCGACGCTGAAGATCGCGGTCGCGGAGCCGATGCCCAGGGCGAGCGTGAGGATGGCCACCGAGGCGAAGCTGCGGTTGCCGCGGCGCAGCAGCGACCGCAGGAAATACCGCGCGTCGCTGAGCAGATCCTCGAACCAGGTGAAGCGCCGCCGGTCGGCACCCGGGCGCGCCGTCCGGACCTGATCGGCCCCGGCGGGGCGAGGGGTGGTTTCCATTGGGGGTGCTTCTGGAATCGTAAGGGACGGCCGGGGGACGGCATCGCTACTACATCAACACGTTTTCTATCGGCCAAAGTTACAAGCAAGTTATCCGGCCGGCCCGCCGGTACCGGGAATTCGCGACAGGGATCCGCAGTGTGTCCTGACGTCGCCAACGTCCGCGCGTTCCTGCCCACGGCAGCAGCGGCGCTGCGTCGCGCCGCGCGCTCTGCGGGCCGCACTCCGGCAGACTGTCCTTGCGGTTTTTCGTGTGTTTCGCGGGCCAATTCCCCTGAATGATCAAAAGCTCATGAGTACTTCCCGGAAAATCTCCGCCCGCATCGTCCGCGGCACCGCGCGCAATCTCGCGGCACTCGCCGCCGCGCTGCGCCGCGGCGAGATCGTGGGCGTGCCGACCGAGACCGTCTATGGGCTCGCCGCCAACGCGCTCGACGCCGCGGCCTGCCGGCGGATCTTTCGCGCCAAGGGCCGACCGGCCACCGATCCGCTCATCGTGCACCTCGCCTCTGCGGGCGACCTCGCGGGTGTCGCCGTGCCGAACTCCGCCGCCTACCGGCTGGCCGCCGCGTTCTGGCCGGGCCCGCTCACCATCGTGCTGCCGAAGCGTTCCGTGATTCCCGATGCCGTGTCCGCCGGACTGCCCAGCGTCGCCGTCCGCGTGCCGTCGCACCCGCTCTTCCGCCGGCTCCTCAAGCTGGCCGACATCCCCCTCGCCGCGCCCAGCGCCAATCTCTTCGGCTATGTCAGCCCCACCACCGCGGAGCATGTCCGCGCCGGCCTTGGGAAGAAGGTCCGCCTCATCCTCGATGGTGGTCCCTGCGGCATCGGGCTCGAGTCCACGATCATCGACCTGCGCCAGCCCAAGAAACCGCGACTGCTCCGCCCGGGTGCGGTGACTCGGGCGCAGTTGGAGCAGGTTTTAGGGCGCCCGGTGCAGGACGCGCCCAAGAAGCCCCGGTCAAAGTCCAAGGCCCAAGTCGCCCCCGGCATGCTCACGCGGCACTATAGCCCACGGACTCCGGTGGTGCTGCACGCCCGGCTCACGCCGGAAATGGTCCATGCCTACCGGTCCGACGAAGCCTGGCTCTTCCTCACCAAGCCAAAAGGCCTCCGCGCGAAAAACGTCCACGAGCTCGCCCCCCGCGGCGACCTCCGCGCCGCCGCCCGGAAACTCTTCGATGCCCTGCGCTCCCTCGACACCGCCGGCTACCGCCGCATCCACGCCGAGCTCGCTCCCGGCACCGGCCTCGCCGACGCCATCAACGACCGCCTCCGCCGCGCCGCCGCGCGGTGA
>CAIYFD010000356.1 GCA_903925425.1 uncultured Opitutia bacterium
CGGATGGCCGCCTCGTATTGGACCAGGGCCTCGCTGCGCCGCCCGGGCATGCCGTACAAGGCGTTCGCCAGCGTCGAACGGGCTTCCACGTCAGTCGGATCCAATCGCACCGCCGTGATGAAATGCTCAAGCGCCTCACTCTCGCGTCCCGGCATCTGGGACAGCGCGAGCCCGAGATTGGCGTGCGCAAAGACATGGTTCGGGTTGAGACGCAGCGCCGCTTCCGCGTGGGTGATCGCCTCCTCCAGGTGACCCGGCCGGCTAAGCAACATGCCCGCGAGGTTGCTCTGGGCGTCGGGGTGATCCGGCCGGAGTCTCACGGTTGCGGCGAATTGCTCCAAGGCATCCGCCTCGCGGCCGGGCATCTTCGAATAGAGCAGGGCCAGGCTGTAGTGCGCCCGCCAATTGCCGGACTGTTTTGTGAGATTATCCTCCCAGATACTCTGCTCGGTCGCGTAGTCGGCATTGCGATGCACCGTCAGCGCCAGGAAGAGGGCCGCCACCGACGCGCCGACCGCCCAAGTCCGTCGGCCAGCGATCCGGTGCACCGCCAGGACCATGCCCACGAGCACGGCCGCCAGCGGCAGATAGAGGCGGCTTTCCGCCATGGGTTGAAAAGTCACCGGCACCACCGTCGAGGTGGGAGCGAGGATGAGAAAAAAGGCGCAGCCGAGAAACCCGACCGCAGGAGAGCGGCGCCAAGCATAAGCGGTGGCGCCGAGGAGCGCGGCCACGCTCAACATCCAAGGCAGGGCGGCGGAAATCCCGTGCAGGAGGATGCTGGGACCGTAGTCGAAAACCAGCGGAGACGGCCAAAGGGCCAGACCCAGATACCGCACCACCACTTTGAATTCCGTCAGGGCATAAATCCACGGGGTAACCTCCGCGGTCGCCCCAATCCCGCGCGCGGCATGGGAATGGGTCAGCATCAGAGCCGCGAGCAGCAGCCAACTGGCGGCCAGGCCGGCATAAGCTGCGCGGTGGCGCCGCCAGGCCTCCAGAACCGATCCGCTCACAAAAGCCCGGTCATAGAGCACAATCAGCACTGGGGCCGTGGCCATCGGTTCCTTGATGGCCAGTCCCGTGGCACACGCCGCCACCGAAAGCCAAAGCCAGCCGGTCTTTGTGGCGGAGTCCGCTGTTCCCCGGATGAAGGCGTAGAGCGTGAAAAAATAGCACAGCCCCATCATGGCCTCGGCGCGCTGCGAAATGTAGGTCACCGACGCCGTCTGCAGGGGATGAAGGGACCACCATAGCGCCGAGACCAGCGCCACGACCCAAGCCGCGTCCCGGGTGGCCGGAGGCATCCGGACCAAGCCCAAGGTCCGGCGCACGATGCCGAAGAGCGTCAGGCTCGCCAGCAGATGGACCAGGAGGTTGACCGCATGATACCCCGCGACCGATTCCCCGCCCAAGGCGTGATTGATCGCAAAACTCAGATTAAGCAGCGGCCGTCCCGCGGTCGTCATGCCATCCGACGGCCACAACACCGTCCCGAGATCTGCCAGGTTCGAGACCGAGGGGTTTTTCAAAACCGCTCCGTCGTCATCCATCAGAAACGGCACCCTGAAGCTGTTGATGTAGGCAATCAGCAAGGCCGCGCTCAACCCCAAGACCGGCAGCAACACCGAGCGCTGCGGGGCGCGCGGCGCAACGGGTGGATCCTGGCGTCGGGTTCGGACTGACATGGCTGTTTATCCTGCAGGGCGCAGCGGTCGGAGGCAAAACTCTATCGCAGCAGCCGCCCACCCATGGCGAGCCAGCCTCACGGGTGACGACCATGAGCTAAAAAACGCCCGGCGGCGTCCTTGTTTCCGTGCTGCGGTCCCGGCGTGTCGGCAAAAAAAAGCGCCCGACGTGCCGAAGCACACCGGGCGCTGCTCTAATTAATTTGTCCTACGATCTTATTGGCCGCGGCCACCGCCGAACGTATAAGTCGCGGTCAACCGGAAGTTCATCGGATCGTTGATTTCGACCGGATTGCCGGCTTCCCAGCTGATGCGATTTGGCTTCGTCAAGTCGCCGGTGGGCTGGCGGCTGATCGAACCGTAGCGGATCGGACGCACGTTGATGTTGTTCACCCGCAGGGCCAGAGCCAGCGTCCGCGCATCCTTCATCTTGAAGGTGTACGAGAAGTTGGCCTGGGTCCGCAGGGCGCCCGACACCCAGATGATGTCCGTGTTGTTCACGGTCGGATCGTCGATCGCCATCAGACCCAGAACCGGATCGGTGGAATTGACGGTCCAGCCGCTCTTGTTGCCAAGATTGCGGGGGCCCTGCCACTGCACGCCGGCACCCATCTGCAGACCCTTCGCGAAACCGGATTGAACCCGGTAATCGGCGAAGATGTTGGCCGAGGGCGTATTCCGCGAGCGGGTCGCATTGGTCCCGAGCTGATCGTATGCGATCCACAGGTTGTTATACCCGTTGACGGCATTCGTTGAATCCAACCCGAGGGACTTGCCAGGCATTGCGGCAAGCACGGCGAGACCGGCAGCAGCATTGACTGGATGACCGTTGCTCAGGGGCTTCTGGGTCGTGTCCAAGCTGGCGCCAGCGTCCTCAAGCAACGCGCGGAACTCGGCCACGCGCGCCGGAGTCGCCATGTAAGCCTTGGTGAGCGGGTAGAACGTCGAGTTGTCCGTCGCCGAGCTGCTCGCACCACCATTGACCGTCAGGCGGAGACCGCTGAGGACCGTGGCGCTAAGCTCCCACTCGTAACCGTAATTGCTCGAGGTGTTGTAGTCGCCACTGCCGTTCAGCGGGATGATACCCAGCTGATTGATGGCGGATGAGGCTCCGTTGGAGGTGTTGATATCATCCCAGCGGTTGGCGTTGATCAGCGTGTTGATGTTGCTAATCACGCCGTTGGTCGCGGGGTTGTTATACCGGGTCGTATTGTAGTAGTTGTACTTTCCCGAGATCTTCCCGTTCAGGAAGGAGAACCGGGCGCCGAAGTCCGTGCCCTTGGCGAGCAAGTCCTTGGCCGGGTTGCCCAACAAATCATCCGGAGGCGTGCTGGTCGAGGCGCTCGACAGCGTGGCAGGAAGGATCTGGTCGCTCTTGTTGATGTACGGAGCGAACCAGCTGGTGACGTTGTACGTCACGCCGTAGGTCTTGGTGCTGCCGTAGCTCCGAAGATCGGGGACACCCCAATCATCACGGAACTGTTCGCTCACGTAGCGCGGATCC
>CAIYFD010000357.1 GCA_903925425.1 uncultured Opitutia bacterium
AATTTGAGCAGCACCACCCGGTTCTCGGCGAGCATCCGCTCCCATGCCACGATCTGGGCGTAGCGCTGTTTCCAGGTTTTTTTCGGGACCAGCTCAAGCACGCGTTCGGCCAGCACGGCCTCATAATGCGAGCGGTTGAAGACCCCGATGGTGCCATACCGCGGCACCGCGTGGTGTACGCGCCACAGGAAGTCATGGGCGCTCTCCTCGGCCGACGGCACCTTGAAATTGGTCACCTGGGTCCCGGCCGGGTTGACGTGATGGAGCACGCTCCGGATCGAGCCGTCCTTGCCGCTGGCGTCCATGCCCTGGAAAAGCAGCAGCACCGCGTGGCCCGAATTGGCGTAAAGCAGTTCCTGCAACTCGCCGATTCGCCGGCCGTATTTGTCCGTCAGCTTCCGGGCCTTCTCCTTGTTGAGGCCGTCGCAGTAGCCGGGATCGAAGTCCTTCAGTCGGATCCTGCCCTGCACGACCGTGGGTTGGGATTTCATTGGGGGAAAGGGAAACGCAGGTGCGGTCAGAACGCGACCCTGCAGGAAGGACTCGTGGCCGAGTTCGCGCCGGCGCCTGCAGAGGGCCCCCGGCCGACCCGGTTTAGGGTGATGCAGGCGGTCCGGGGCCGGCGCGCTTTTCGGCCCAGGGCAGCAACGCAGACAGAATGCCCGGAGGGAGCCCCATGCGCGCGATCGAGCTGCTGGGGACTAAAGTTCCTCCGATGGTGCGTCGCGAGGTGAGCGGAGGGAAATCGGCCCGATCGGGCTGATTGGCCCAATCGGGTTGATCGCGTCTACGGACCGATAATTTCGCTCAGAGCGCGGCCAGGATCTCGTTCAGGGTCTTGCTCGGCCGCAGCGCGGCCGAGGCCTTCGCATCATCGGGCTGGTAGTAGCCGCCGATGTCGGCGGGCTTGCCTTGCACGGCGATCATTTCGGCGACGATCTGCTTTTCCGCGGCGGCGAGCTTCTCGGCAATGGGTTGGAAGATCGTCTGCAGTTCGGCGTCGGCGCTCTGGGCGGCCAGGGCCTGGGCCCAGTAGAGGCAGAGGTAGAAATGGCTGCCGCGGTTGTCGATGCCGGCGCCGACCTTGCGGGCGGGGGACTTGTCGTGCTCGAGGAACTTGCCGTTGGCCGTGTCGAGGGTGTCGGCGAGCACCTTGGCCTTCGCGTGTTTCTGCGTGATGCCGAGGTGCTCGAAGCTCGCGGCGAGGGCGAAGAATTCGCCGAGGCTGTCCCAGCGGAGGAAGTTCTCCTCGGTGAACTGTTGCACGTGCTTCGGGGCGGAGCCGCCGGCGCCGGTTTCGAAGAGGCCGCCGCCGTTCATCAGCGGGACGATGGAGAGCATCTTGGCGCTGGTGCCGACCTCGAGGATCGGAAAGAGGTCGGTGAGGTAGTCGCGCAGGACGTTGCCGGTGACGCTGATCGTATCCTGGCCAGCCTTGAGCCGCTCGAGCGTGGCCTGACAGGCGGCCGCGGGGGCGAGGGTCTTGATGTCGAGGCCGTTGGTGTCGTGCTGGGCGAGGTAAGCCTTCACCTTGGCGATGATCTGGGCGTCGTGCGCGCGGTTCTCGTCGAGCCAGAAGATCGCGGGTGTTTGGCTGAGGCGGGCGCGGTTCACGGCGAGCTTCACCCAGTCCTGCACCGGGGCGTCCTTGGTCTGGCAGGCGCGCCAGATGTCGCCGCCATCCACGAGATGTTCGAGCAGCACCTTGCCGGTGTCGTCGACGACGCGGATGACGCCCTTGCCGGGGGCCTGAAAGGTCTTGTTGTGCGAGCCGTATTCCTCGGCGGCCTGGGCCATGAGGCCGACGTTGGGGACGGTGCCCATGGTCTTCGGGTCGAAGGCGCCGTGCTTTTTGCAGAACTCAATCACGGTCTGGTAGACGCCGGCGTAGCAGCTGTCGGGGATGCAGCAGAGCGTGTCCTGGCCCTTGCCCTGCGTGTTCCACATCTGGCCGGAGGTGCGGATCATCGCGGGCATGGAGGCGTCGACGATGACGTCGCTCGGGACGTGCAGGTTAGTGATGCCCTTGTCGGAATTGACCATCGCGACGGCGGGGCGGGCGGCGAAGACGGCGGCGATGTCGGCCTCAAGCGCGGCCTTCTGGTCGGCGGGGAGGGTGGCGATTTTTCCGAGGAGGTCGCCGAAGCCGTTATTCAGGTCGACGCCGAGCTTGGCGAGGGTGTCGGCGTGCTTGGTGAAAAGGTCCTTGAAGAACACGCGGACGCAGAGGCCGAACATGATCGGGTCGGAGACCTTCATCATCGTGGCCTTGAGGTGGACGGAGAAGAGGACGTCGTCCTTCTTTGCCTTCATGATCTGCTGCGCGAAGAAGGCGCCGAGGGCCTTCCGGTTCATGAAGGTGGCATCGAAGATTTCGCCGGCCTTGAGCGGGGTCTTCTCCTTGAGGACGATGGTGGGCTCCTGTTTGCCGTCGGCGGCGGGAGCCGGGACGAACTCAATGCGAACGACCGTGGCGGCGGCGACGGTCACGGACTTCTCGTTGGAGCGGAAGTCATCCTTGCCCATGGTGACGACAGAGGTCTTGGAGGTCGGCGACCAGGCGCCCATGGAGTGGGGATGGGCCCGGGCGTAGTCCTTGACGGCCTTGGGGGCGCGGCGGTCGGAGTTGCCCTCGCGGAGCACGGGGTTGACGGCGGAGCCGAGGACTTTGCCGTAGCGGGCCTTGGCGTCTTTCTCGGCGTCGGTCGTGGCGGTCTCGGGATAGTTCGGGAGGGCGTAACCCTTGGCCTGGAGCTCGGCGATGGCGGCCTTCAGCTGGGGGATGGAGGCGCTGACGTTGGGCAGCTTGATGATGTTGGCCTCGGGCTTGAGCGTGAGGGCGCCGAGTTCGGCGAGGGTGTCGGGCACGCGCTGGTGGGCGGGGAGAAGGTCCGAGAAATTGGCGAGGATGCGGGCGGCGACGGAGATGTCACGCGACTCAACGGCGATGCCGGAGTGCTTGGTGAACGCCTGGATGATCGGCAGGAGGGAATAGGTCGCGAGCGCGGGGGCTTCGTCGGTCTTGGTGTAGATGATGGTCGGCATTGGGGAAGGCGGAAGGTGGGAGGCTGAGGGCCGAAGGTCGGATGTGAACGAGAAAGGGAAGCGCGACTCAAGGGTCGGGGTGCGGGGCGGTCAATCTGGGATCGGGGAGGGGGCGCGGCAGAAGGCGGTGTGATTTGACCGCGAAGCCAGATGGGCATCCCAGTCCCAGCGCGCGGGAGGGGACGAGAGGACAAGGAGACAAGGGACT
>CAIYFD010000358.1 GCA_903925425.1 uncultured Opitutia bacterium
CGCCTTTACCCCCGGCGCAGTCGTCCTGGCACTTGTCCTGACCGGCTGCCGCACCGTCTCCGAGGACCGGGCCGCGACTCCGGCTTCGCCGCCGGCGCAGGAGGCTCCCGCCGAGCGTTTCACGTCCTACATCCGGGTCGAGGGCGTGGTGAATGGGGGATTCATCAAGTTGAATGGCTCCCAAGCGTCCATGTTTCCGGGGTACGTCACGGTTGAAGTCGATGCTTCCGGAAAGGCGGTGCGGCAGTATGTCGTGTCCCTTTCCACGAACGTCCTTGGCGGAAATCTCGGGGAGTTCGTGATTGAGCAGGGTCAGGATGTTCCGGTGCGGATCTACTATGAACGCACCGGGCCGGTGGTGACCGGTACCGCCCGGGTAGAAGGGCGGAAGTAATCCGCGGCTTCGGCTTGCGCGGGGTGGAACGGCCCGGCTAGTTTGCCACTCCTATGGGACGTCAATGGCTCCACGCGAAACGCGCGATCGTCAACGAACGGAAAGGCAAGATCGTCGGCAAGCTGACGAAAGAGATCACCGTGGCCGCGAAGCTCGGCGGCGGCGACCCGGCGGGGAATGCCCGGCTGTTTGCGGCCTGTGAAAAGGCCCGCAAGGCGAGCGTCACCCGTGACGTCATCGAGCGCGCGATCAAGAAGGGCGCCGGCACCGGCGGCGAGGGGTTGGCACTCGAGCACGTCGTCTTCGAGGGCTACGCGCCGCACAAGGTGCCGGTGATCGTGGAGATCTACACCGACAACCACCAGCGCACGGCGCCCGAGATGCGGCTGCTCTTCAAGAAAGGCGTGCTGGGCACCGCGGGCAGCAACAAGTTCCTCTTCGACCACGTCGGCCTCGTCGAGGCGCACCATCCCGACCTGAAGATCGACCTCGAGGCCGCGGCGATCGAGGCGGGGGCGAATGACTTCGAGCTCCTCACGCATGCCCAGAACGACGACATCCCGGCCGACCATGCCGGCGCCCGTTTTGTCACGGAACGCACCGCGGTTCACGCCGTGTCCACCTGGCTCCGGGAGCATGGCTGGACGGTGGTGACCAGCGAGCTCGGCTACGTCGCCAAGATGTTCCCGGTGCTGGACGACGCGGCGCGCGCCGAGGTCGGCGAATTCCTGCATGATCTCGACGACCATGACGACGTGCAGCGCGTCTGGGCGGCGGTGAAGTGAGTGCGATGGAAAACAGGGGAGGGGCTCTTTCCCAGCCACCCGCACGAGTCCAAGGCGGGACGCAAAATCTGAAATTTGAAATCTGAAATGGTCGACCGGAGATTTCAAATTTCAGATTTCAGATTCGGATCGGGGGCAGCCGCCCCTGCCTTTTTACCATGAGCCCGACGCTTCTCGTCCTCGCGGCCGGCATGGGTTCCCGCTATGGCGGGCTCAAGCAGATCGACCCGGTCGGTCCCTCGGGCGAAACGATTCTCGACTACGCGGTCTTCGACGCGCTGCGGGCGGGATTTGGCCGGGTGGTTTTCGTGATCCGGCGCGACTTTGAGGCGGTCTTCCGCGAGCAGGTCGGCGGGCGTTACGCGGGCAAGGCGCCGGTGGAGTATGTCTTTCAAGCGCTCGAGGCGCTGCCCGGCGGCGTGGGCCCGCCGGCCGGACGCGAGAAACCCTGGGGCACGGGCCATGCCGTGTGGTGTGCGCGCGACGCGATCCAAGGCCCGTTCGCCGTGGTCGGCGCGGATGATTTCTTCGGCGGCGAGGCCTTCCGGCAGCTCGTGCAGTTCCTCGGCCGGCCGGCGGCAGCCGCGGGCGGACCGCATCGTTTTGCGATGGTGGGCTACCGTTTGGACCGCACGCTCTCGGAGCACGGCACGGTGTCGCGCGGGATTTGCCGGGTCGGCCCCGGCGGCAAACTCGAATCAATCGAGGAGCGCACGGGCATCGACGGCGCGGCGTTGGCCGCGGCCGGACTGCGGGGCGACGCGACGGTCTCGATGAACTGCTTCGGCTTCACGCCGGCGATTTTTCCCGCGCTGGAAACGCAGCTGCAGGAGTTCCTCGCGGGGCACGGCCACGAGCCGAAGTCCGAGTTCTACCTGCCGGCCGCGGTCTCGACGATGATCGCGCAGGGCGAGGCGACGGTCGAGGTGCTGCCGACGGCGGACTCGTGGTTCGGCGTGACGAACCGCGCCGACAAACCCCGCGTCGAGGCGGCCCTCGCGGCGCTGGTGGCGGCCGGGGTTTATCCTCCCAAACTTTTTTAACCACGGATGGCCCGGATGGCACGGATGGGAAGCTCCAACCCTGATCGTTTTTGCCCGGGAGACCGGAGGGAACAGGGAGTTTTGTCGGGTATGCTCCGCGGGCTCCTCGTCCTCCTGTAAATCGGCCGAGGTTTTATCCGTGTTATCCGTGAAATCCATGGTCAAAATCTCCCCGTGAAATTTTCCCATCCAGACGCAGACATCTTTGTGCCTGCGGGCGGCGACCCGGAGCTGGCGTTGGCGCGGGTGACGCATCTCTGCGTGGGGGCGCACCAGGACGACATCGAGATCATGGCGCAGTCGGGCATCGACGAGTGCCGCGCGGGCAGCGGGCTGGCGTTCGGCGGCGTGGTGGTGACGGATGGCGCCGGTTCGGCGCGGACCGGCCGGTTTGCCGGCATGACGGACGCGGAGATGCAGGCGGTGCGGCGCGAGGAACAGCGCGAGGCGGCCCGGCTCGGCGGCTATGCGCTCCAGCTCCAGCTCGCGCACCCGAGCGCCGACGTGAAGACGGCGGGCCATGCCGGCGTGGCCGCGGACCTGGCGGCGATTCTGGGCGGCTGCCGGCCGCGCGTGGTGTACCTGCACAATCCCGCCGACAAGCACGACACCCACGTCGCGGTTTTCCACCGCTGCCTTGAGGCGCTCCGGGCGCTGCCGCGCGAACAGCGTCCCGCGCGCGTGCTCGGTTGCGAGGTCTGGCGCGGACTCGATTGGCTGGCCGACGCCGACAAGGTCGCGCTCGACACGGGTCGCGATCCCGAATTGGCGGCGCGACTGCTGCGCGTGTTCGCTTCGCAGATCGAGGGCGGGAAGCGCTACGACGACGCCACGCTCGGCCGCCGCGCGGCGAACGCGACCTTCCACACGAGCCACGCGGTGGACGCCGCCAAGGCGGTCACCTGGGCGATGGACCTCACGCCACTGGTGCGGGATGAGAAGTTGGACGTGGTGAACGTCACCCTCTCGTACGTCGACCGTCTCCGGGCCGATATCAGGGAGCGCTTGAAGAAGTTCGGGCCGGGCCGCTGAGGAATGGGGAAAGAGGGAAAGCGGGGGACGACCTTCCGTTCCCGGATCGTTTCCCGATTTCCACATTCTATATCCGCCTCGCGCTTCCGCGTTGCGAATATCTTGTGGGCAAATCTGCTTTGCGTTTCGCAAAGCCGCGGCCGACGTTCCGCGCATGGGCGACCCATGCAAGACCACTTCTTCCCCCAGCCGACCTGCATCCGCGGCGGCCGCCTCCCGGCGCCCGGTGAGCGGGACGCAATTCAACACGATCACCGCCGACGACTGGAAACGCTCGATCGCCTCTGCGCGGCGGCAGCCCAATGTGGTGTTGGAGCGCATCCGGGCCGGGATCTCGTCGTCATCGCCGAAGACGAAGTAAGCCTGCTCGAGGGAGCCGGCGGGGAGTGGGCGGCGCTCGGTGAGGCGATCCGGGTCTGGCGCGGGGTTTTGCCGCTGCGGCGGCTGGAGGATTTCGGTTTCCCGGCCGGCGCGGAGAATCCGCTCGAGGAACCCAACCCGCGTCTGCGCCGCATCGGAGGTGGGGTGGAGGCCTGGGCGTTTGCGGCCGAGGCCGATGGCTCGGTCTACAAGTTCTACCGTCCGAGCGAGGACAAGCTGATCGGCAGCGCCTTTGGCTTTGGCCGCGGCGACGAGACGACACTCCGGGCCGAGGCGCGCTGGGGTGACTACCGCGAACTCCTGGAGAAGATCGTGCTCATCCAGGCGCTGGGCGGCATGGCGACGGAGGTCATCGCCGTGACGCCCGAGGGCATCGTGGTGGCGAAACAGGTCGTCGGGGAGCCGCTGACGCAGGGCGAGGACATGTCAACGCGGCTGCCGCCCGGGCTGATCGAGATCCCCTCGCGTTTCCTGCGGGCGAACCGCGACCACCCGCGGCTGTTTTTCCACGAGGGCCGGCCGTACCTGGTGGCCGACCTGCATGCCCGGAACTTCGTGCGCGGCTCCGATGGCGGGCTGCATGTGATCGACCTCGTCGCCGCCCGCTGGCCCGAGGACGGCGTGGCGGGGGAGAAACTCATCGCGGATTGGCTGGCGCGCGTGCGCTCCAACCCGGCCGCCTCGGCGCTGCCCGGCTCGCGGGACGACGAGTTGTGAGGGGCGGGCGGGCGTTTCTACCCGTCTGCGCCCAGGCTTCGACGAGGCGTGGTCGTCCTGCGGCCGCCCACGAAAAGCCGCCCGGCGCTCAGGACGCGCGGGCGGCGGAGAAAGGAAACGCGGGCGGGGCTTACTTCTTCTCGAGGTCAGCGATGACCTGGAGGATCACCTCGGCCTGCTTGTCGGTCGTGCCCCTGTAGTCGGCATAGATGATCTTGCCGTCCTTGATCAGGTAG
>CAIYFD010000359.1 GCA_903925425.1 uncultured Opitutia bacterium
CCCTGTCCAAACCCGAGGAGAAGCGTGAAGAGCGACCAGGTCGTCACGGACATGAAATACGTCAGCTTCACCCCGATGCGGTCGAGGATGTATCCTCCCGGGAGCTGCGCGGCCGCGTAGCTCCACGAAAACGCCGAGAAGATGATGCCCATCTGGGCGGCATCCAGCCCCAGGTCCTTGCGCAAGGAGGGAGCCGCGATGCTCATGACCGTGCGATCGAGGTAATTGATCAGCGTGCCGATCAATAGAAGGCTGAGGATGACAAAACGGACGCGGGTGCGCGTGGCGGAGGGTTGGGGTGTCATTGGGAGTAGGCTCGGGCGGAACGTCAGCGTCCCTTGCGGTAGATATCGTTGATGTTCCAGTGGCCGGGCGTCGGGGTCGGTGCGTTCTCCATCGGGGCCTGAATCAGCGTCGGCACCTTCGAGACGAGGGCCTTCTGGAGGGCTGGCCCGAGTTCGCTGGCCGATTTGATCATGATGCCTTCGGCCCCGTAGCCGCGGGCGATGGCCGCGTAGTCGACCCGGTAGTTCTTGCCGTCGCGATCGAAGGTGCAGCCGAAATCGGAATCGTAGTGCATCTGCGAGAGGCCGGCGATCGTGCCGAAGCAGGCGTTGTCCATCACGAGGAAGATCACGGGCAGGCCGGTCTCCACCGCGGTGGCGAGGATGGACGGGTTGGCGCCGAAGCCGCCGTCACCAATCAGCGCAACCACCGCGCGGTGGGGCTGCGCCATTTTGACGCCGAGCGCGGCCGGCGGGCCGAAGCCCATCGTCGCCAAGCCGCTCGGGGTAATGAACGTGCCGGGCACGTCGAAGATGAACTGCTGGGCCACGCCGTTCTTGTTCCAGCCGACATCGGTCACGATGAAGCCGTCGGCCGGCACGTGCTTGCGCAGTTCGCTGAGGATGCGCTCTGGGCGCATCGGAAACTGCTCCGAGCTCCACTGCTCGGCCCAGTTGGAGGCAAAGGCCTGGCGGCCGGCCGCAATCGTCTCGCGGAGTTTACCGCGGGACTTGTGGGCTTTGCCCTTCGCGGCGGCGGCCAGCGCGGTCAGTGCGACCTTGGCGTGGGCCACCACCCCCAGCTCGGTTGGGTAGTTGCGCCCGATCTCCGCGGCATCGATGTCGATGTGGATCAGACGCGTCGACGGGATCTTAAACGTGTATTCCTCCTCCCAGGAGCTGGAGTTGGCCTCGGCCATGCGCGTGCCGATGGCGACGATTAGGTCGGCCTGGCGGCAGGTCTCGTTGGAAATCGGGATGCCCCAGAAGCCGGTCTGGCCGAGGAGCAGTGGATGCGCATGCGGCAGGCAGCCCTTACCCATCAGGGTGTGGGCCACAGGCACGTCCAGCGCCTCCGCGAGCGCTGCGAGTTCCAGGGTCGCCTTGGCGGAGATCACCCCGCCGCCGACATAAAGGACGGGGCGTTCCGCCTGGGCGAGCGCGTCGACAATCTTCGCGGCGGTCACCGGATCGAGCGCGGGCGGCGGGATGGGCGTGGGAAACTTGCTGAAGGCCTCGACGGGGAGCTCGGCTGAGAACAGATCCATCGGCACGCTTACCAGCACGGCACCGGGCCGGCCGCTCTGGGCGAGATGGAAGGCGCGCTCGAGCGCGCGCGGCAGATCCTCGACCCGGTCGACGCGGTAGACGCGCTTGCAGAAGGGACGGTAGATCTGGGACTGGTCGGCGTCGGCATGCAGGTTCACCTCCTGATGCGGATGGCGCCCGTAGTAATAGGACGGGACATCGCCCGCGATCACGACCAAGGGAACGGAATCCAGCGCGGCGTTGGCCACGCCGGTCGCGGCATTGGTCAGGCCGGGCCCGAGGTGCGAGAGCATCACACCGACCTTGCCCGAGGCGCGGGCGTAGCCGTCGGCGGCGTGGGCGGCGAGCTGCTCGTGGCGGGTGGTGACAAAACGGATCTGCTTGCTCCGGCTGAGTGCGTCGAGGACCGCGATCACGGTGTGACCGCAGAGCCCGAAGATCACCTCGACGCCGAGGCGCTCAAGATACTGGACCATGAGGTCCGAAGCGAGGCGCTTGCCCGCGGTCGGGCGCACGCGCGGCCCGGGGGGCAGGTCATAGCGGACGGCGGAGGAATCGGGCTTAGGGTGCTTACTCATTAGAAAATCTCGCTGTTAAAAAATTCGCCGAAAAGCTCGGCCTCCGAGGGGCGGTCCTCGGCGATCGGGCGGCTCACCCAGGTCACGTTCATGTAGTGCTTGAGGGAGATGTTCTCGTTGGTGATGTTTCCGCCCCAGATGCCGCAGCCCATGCTTGAGGTCATCGGCATCCCGTTGTCGAAATTGCCCGCGTTGGCGCGGGACTGCACCTGGCGGACCATGATGCGACTGACGGGCGCCATGAGGGCGAGACGATGGATGTGCTCGTCGTTGTGGGAATAAATGCCGCAGGAATGTCCGCGACCGCCGGTCTCGAAAATGCGGCGCACGATATCCAGCGCCGCGTCAAAGCCCGCGGCCTTGAAGACCCCCATGACAACGCCGAGTTTTTCCTTCGAGAAGAAGTGCTCGCGGCCGATGCTGGTCTCCTCGACGACAAAGAAGGTCTTGCCCGCGGGCAGCGCGATGCCGGCCTTGGCCGCGACCGCGGTGGCGGCGCGGGCGATGGTGTCCGCGGTGCGGACACCGTCGGCGTCCCAGTAGGCCGCCTGGAGTTTCGCCTTCTCCGCTGCATTCACGAGGTAGCCGCCCTCGGCTTGGAGCCGCTCGAGCATGGCATCATAAATCGAGGCATCGATCACGAGGTTGCCGTCGGCCGAGCAGCCGGAGCCGTGGTCGTTGGTCTTGCTGATCGCGGAATTGCGCGCGGCCTCGGCGACGTCGGCGGTCTCGTCGATCACCATGGTCGCATTGCCGGCCCCCACCCCGTAGGCGGGCTTGCCTGAACTGTAGGCGGCGCGGACCATCGCCGGTCCGCCGGTGGCGACGGTGAGGTCGCAGATCCGCATGATCTCGTTGGCAAGCGGGATGGAAGGATTCTCCGCGCACTGAATGAGATCCTCCGGCGCGCCGGCCTTCTTGAGCGCAGCCCGCAGCACGCGAACCGTCTCGGCGGTGGTCTTCCGGCTCGACGGGTGCGGCGAAAAGACGACGGCATTGGCGCACTTCAGCGCATAGATCGCGGTGGTGATCGGCGTGACGTACGGGCTCGTGACCGGCACGAGCGAGGCAATGACGCCGGCGGGTTTCGCGTACTTCTTAATCCCCTTCCCGGGAATCTCCTCGATGAGACCGACGCTCTTCTGGCGGAGCGCATCGCGCAGGACGCCCTGCACCTTGGCGCGACGGGTCGGCTCGCGGCCGCCCATGCCGCTCTCGTCCACGCTCATGTTGGCCAAGCGGGTCGCCGTGGGCAGGTTGCCCCCGGCCCAGCCGACCGCCCGGCAAAGCCGGTCCACGGCGGCCTGATCATAGTTTGCAATGAGCTGCATCGCGGCGCGAGCGCGCTGCAGCAGATCCTGGGCGTGGGTCCGTTCCTGATCGGTGAGAACCTTGGGGGCCTTGTGGGTCGGAGCTGCGCTCATTTTTTCGCCTTCTTTTTCGCCGGACCAAGCTTGCGCGGCGACTTGCCGTCGTAGGCGACGGGGATGCGTACGCGCATCGGCCGCTCGCGCAGATATTCCTCGGCGATCTCCGCCGTGATGCCGGCCACCCGGCCGATGATGAAGATGAAGCGGGCCGCCGAGGGCGGGAAGCCGAGGTCGTGCAGGATCGCGGCCAGCGCGGCGTCGATGTTGGCTGGCAGCGGCTTGATCTGACGGGCGATCTCGGTCTCGAGAGCCTGCACGGCCTTGACGCCGTCGCCGGCGACCTTGGCCTTGCGGGCGAGGCTGAAGAGGAAATCGATCCGCGGATCCTTGGTGTGGTGCACCCGGTGGCCAAAACCGGCGAGGCGGCGTTTTTCGCTGATCGCCTCACCCACCACGGCGGCGGCGGCCTCCTGCAGCGTGACTCCGTCCTCGCGGACGCGGTCGAGGCAGTCGGCAATCTGCTCCATGCAGGGAGACCCCGCCCCGCCATGCTCGTCGCCGATCGCCAGCACCCCGGCGGCCACGGCCGCGGCGACCGACTGGCGGTTGCTCGAAGCCACCATGCGCCCCACCGCACACGAGGGGGCTCCAGCGCCGTGGTCGGAAATACCAATGAGCAGGGCCTCGATCAGGCGGCGCTCGGCGGGGCTCGGCAATTCCCCGCGATGCAGCAGATAGATCACGTCGGCGAAGCTGCCGCGCTGCATCAGGCTCACGGTGTCGTAGCCGCGGATCCAGATGTTACTGGGGTCGGACGTCACAATGGCCGTCCTCCAACCCTGCATGGCGCCGTTGGTCTCGCCGTTTGAATGTGGTTTTTTCATCGAAAAAGGTGCCGTGGGAAAAAGGCCGGGCGCACGAGGAGGACACGATACCCCTCCAAGCACGCCGGCCGGTAATCCGGACGCGGCCGGTAGATTTTACCCGCGCGCCAACCTGAGATCCAAGTTCTATTATTGTTTCTTCATCAGTGTCACTCCCGCCGGCACCGGCCGCGGCGTGACATCCGCATCCTGCAGCTTGAGGGCCCACTTGATGGCCTCGAAATACATGCTTTGAATCATCGGGTTGTCCCAGGTCTCCGTGACGTGGGCGAAGGTGGAGCCAAAGACCCGGCCCTTGCCGTACTGGCGAGCCCAGGCGACAGGAAAGTCGCCCCCGTTGGCCACCACCCCGGCGGACGGGTTCGGACGACTGGAAAGATCGAGGCGAAGAATGACGTGGATCTTCTCCCGCGAATAGTTGGACAGGGTATACCACTCCTCCGACATCTCGATCCGCGACGGAAAGCCGCTGACGCCGGGAAATTTTGGGTCCTCCACGACCACGGGGAAGGGGCCGTAACCATCATTGTGCCCGCCGAAATCGCCGCCGATCATCTCACGGAACTCAGGCCATTCCGACATGGCGGTGAGTCCGGTGTGCCCGGTGACAAAGCCTTTGCCGTCATCCCGCACGAACTTGAGCAGGTCGGCCTTCTGGGCGGCGCTCAGCGGCGCCTCGCGGTGCGCGAGCGAGAAGATGGCATCGACGTTGTTCAGGCTCGGACCGCCGCTCGCGTTGCCACCCGTCGTCTTTTGCGGCTGGTAGGAGATGATTTCCGAATCCGTGCGGATGTAGGTATCCCAGAGACCCGACTCATAACCCATGCGCTCGATGACGGCCATGGCATGCGAGGTGAAGTCGTGCTGCGACACGCCGTTGCGGGTGTCGGCCCAGATGAGCAAACGCTTCTTGGCGGGAAAAGCGCCAGCCGCGCGTCCCACGTCCAGGATCTGCGCCACGGAAAGCCGGTTGGGAGTTGCTTGGATTTGGGCGATCGCGGCCGCGCGTGCGGTCGCCAGCGCTTGTTCGGCGGCACCCAGTGCGGTCGCCTTCGCCTGACGATCCGCCGCGCTGCCGGACAGCGCGAACGCCGCCGAGGTCAGAGCGGCCTGCGCGGTCGTGCGCGCTTGGGTGAGCAGAGCGAGCGTATCGTTCATCGCCAACACCGCCTTCTGCTGCGGTGCGGTGAGGTACGTCATGGTCGGGGCCGGGGCCGTCGGCGCGGGGCCGGCGGGAGCGGTGGCATTCTGTTGCGCGAAGGCGAATGTCGCGATCGCGACAACAAGTGCTGGCAGGATATAGGCACGAATCGATTTCATGGGGGTAGCGGGGGTGGAAAGACTGGATCGGGTCAAGGGTTCGCCGGGGTCGGCAGCGGGGCTTGCTCCTCGCCCATCACGTAGGCCACGAGATTGCGCCGCTGGGTGGCATCGAGGCCCTCAAGGAGGCCCTCGGGCATGAGGGAATACGGGGCCAGGTCGGTCGAGACGACGTCGCTGAGCGCCACCGTGACCGGATCGCCGATCGATTTGAGGGTCATGGTGCTGGCGGTCCGGTTGGCCACCATGCCGGCGACGGTGCGACCGTCCTTCAGCTTGGCGATGGTGAGGCGCGACTCGAGCGGGAGCTCCGAGTTCGGGTCGACGACCTTGGCGAGCAGCGTGTCGAGATTACGCCGTTTCTGT
The DNA here is from genome assembly GCA_903925425.1 of uncultured Opitutia bacterium. Taxonomy (GTDB): domain Bacteria; phylum Verrucomicrobiota; class Verrucomicrobiia; order Opitutales; family Opitutaceae; genus CAIYFD01. The sequence goes on from CAIYFD010000359.1 coordinate 6,072, forward strand.
CCGCCGGTCAGGTCGGGGCCGACCTTGCCGCCCTCACCGAAGAGTGTGTGGCAGACGGCGCAGGTGTTCGTGAAAACAGCGCGGCCGGCCGAGCGGTCGCCCTGCGGTGCGGCGGCCGGAGCCGCGACGCCACCGCCAGGACCACCCCGACCACCGCCGCCACCGCCGCGACCGCCACGACCGCCGGGGGCGGCCGTCAGCTCGGTCTTGTAGGTCGCCAAAAGTTGCAGCTTGGCCTCGGGCGTGTCGCGAACTTCGCCCCAGACCTCACCGAGACGCTTGGTCAGGGTGGCGTCATTGAGGCTGCGGATCTGCCGGGCATCGGACGCGGATACGTCGGCGTGCTGGATTTTGCCACCCGCCAAAGCGTCGAGGAGATTAGTGGCAAAGGCCGGCCGGGAAGCCAGGGCCGAGATCAGTTTTGGACGGTCCTTGGCGTCGAACTTCGGGTAGGCTGCGACCAGCATGGGGCCGATCGCCGGGTCGTTGAAGGAGGCCAGCGCCGTGGCGGCCACCGCGTTGGCCGACGTGACCTCGAGCATTTGCTGCGCCACCTGGCGCAGATCCGCGGCACGGGCATCGAGCAGCGACTGCAGGGCCGTCTTGCGGGCCTCGGGAGTAGCCGACGCGTCGAGCGCGATCCGCTTGGCCTCGGCCAGCGCCCGCGTGCTGCCGAGCATCACGTCGAGGCTGCGGACCTTGGCGACGAGCTCGGCATTGGCGGAGGCGCCGACCTTGTTGGAGAAGGCGTCCCACGCCGCCGGGAGGGTAAGTCCCTGCTGGCCTTGGAGACCCTGGGCGAGCCCGTCCACGATGTCGGTCTGGTAGCCTTCGTCGCGGCTGATGGCCGCGGTAATCAGTTCGTTGATCGGGCCAGGACTCGTCTTGATGTCCTCCGCCAGGCGGCGGGCGATGTACTTGCTCGTCGAGTGCAATTCACTCTTGGTCCCGAGCGAGGAAAGCGAGATGGGATTGACCTGCCCGAGCGGGATCAGGGCGTACCAGACCATGAGGGGAAGGTTCTTGTCGGACGCGTCCTCCTTGTGGGAGAGCAGACCGGCGGCCACGGCGGGACGCAGGTTGTACGGCATGCGCTGCATCGTGGACGAGAGCACCAGACGGACGAGGCTCGACGGGTCCGCAGCGGCCATCCGATTGAACTCCGCGAGGACGGCGGGCGAAGGAGTAACCTCGGGGCCTCCGACAACGGGTGCCGGACGCTGCTGGATATAAACGGCACCGCCACCGCCACGGCCCGTGGCTCCGGCAGCAATGGTGTCCGTGGTATGGAGGGCGTCGATGGGCCAGCTCTCGGTCAGGAGGCGGATGCCCCAGACGCGCAGGTGCTCGTCGGTCGATTTGAGGAGCGGGAGGAGGAAGGCCTCGTCAGTCCCGCCAATGGCATAAAGGGTCCAGAGGGAGCGCAGCTTGCGGGCGACGTCGGTCTCGCGGCTGAACTGGTCGCGCAGCAGCTGCTTCGCGTTGCCGATGCCGCGGCCGTCCACCAGCCGGTTGGAAAATTCCTGCCGGGCCATCCGGGGGAACCACTCGTTGGCATGGGTGTTGAGGGCCACGAGTTGCTCGACGGTCATCGCGTAGAGGTTGCTGCCCGTGCTCGGCTTGGCGTCGCCGTAGGTGATCTTGTAGATCCGGCCGCTCAGGCGGTTCTCGCCGGTGCGGTTGTGGTAGTCGCCGGTGTCGGTCCAGTCGCTGATGAACACGCCGCCGTCGGGACCGTAGGTGATGTCCATGCCGCGGAACCACGGATCGGGAATCTCAAAAAGATCGGGTTCGGGGGCGCGCTTGGCCACAAAGCCGGAGCCGCTGCGCTCGAGGATTTGAGACACAGTCTTGTGGCCGAAAAGATTGATCCCGTACATCCGGTCGCGGTATTCGGCCGGCCAGTTGTCGCCCTGGTAAATCATCAGGCCGACCATGGCGTGGCCGTTGTTCCAAGGTCCGGCGGCCCAAGTCGGCGTGCCGCCGGCACCGGCACCACGACCTCCACCCGCCGCCGCCGGCGCACCACCGGCTGCAGCTGCCGCACCGCCGCGCGGGCCCGCTGCGGCCAATCCGGCTCCTGCGGCCGGAACGTCAACCGGCGCTCCCGCCCGTCCGCCACCAGCACCGCCGACCGCACCGCCACCGGCGCCCCGGGCACCACCAGGAGCTGGCGCACCGCCAGCGCCGCGGGCGCCATTCGCGCCACGGAAGTCAAAGTTTCCGATCTGATCGATCATCTCGTAGGCCTTCAGGTTTGGTTCCGCCGAGCTGCTGACGAACTTCGCGCCGGGCATCTCGTACCAGAAGGGACCGACGATCGTGGAATCGAAGAAATGCTCGCCGTACTTGTCCCAGTCCTGACCCCAAGGGTTCACGGTCCCGGAGCTCAGCGCCTCGAAGACCCGGGTCTGGGGGCTGAAGCGAAAGAGGGAGCCGTGCACGCGCGCGCGCTGCGCACTCGGCGTCCCCGGCGGGGCCACCATCTGCAGCATGCCGTGGCCCGTGCGACCGTAAATCCAGCCGTCGATGCCGTACTCCAAGCCGTTCGCACTCGTGTGCATGTTGCTACCGGTGGACACGAAACCATCAAACACGACCTCGGCCGGGCCGTCGGGCACGCCGTCGGCGTTCTTGTCCGGAATGAAAAGAATATTCGGGGAGGCCATCACCCACACACCGCCATTGCCGAGCGCAAAACCCATCAAGTTCTTGATGTCGCTGGCGAACACCTTGCGGGAGGTGAATTTCGCGCCGCCGTCGCCACCCTCGAGGATCACGATTCGGTCGCGGTAATCCTCCACGAAGCGGTCGCTGTCCATCGTGTAGTTCTCGGCGACCCAAAGCCGCCCACGGGTGTCCCAGGTCAGCTGGACGGCGTTCTGGATGTCCGGCTCGGAGGCAAAAACGCTGGCCTTGAAGCCGGCCGGGATGCTCGTCATCTGCGCCAAGGCTTCCGCGGCCGTCAGGGGCGGAGCCTCGGTGCCGTTGTTGACGGAGTTGGTGTTTTTCAGCAGCGGAAACTCGGCGGCGGCCCCGTGAAGGGTGGCGGCGGCACACAAAAGCAGAAAAGTACGTTTCATAGGGGATGTCTCAGGGCTTGGGGGGAAAACACCGACAGCATGGCGAACCATTTCATCGGACCCTCCGAACCGGTCCGTCGTAAAGCGCATTGTGAGATTGCAACCGGTCGAAGAGTGCAACACCCATGATCCCCGAGTCATGTTTGAATCACTTTTTTCCCGTCGCGGGCTCTCCCTCGACCGGTTGCGAGCCCTGCTTGAGGTGCACGACGCCGGCAGTATTTCCCACGCCGTCCCGGGAAATCCGGTGCGCCACAGCCAGTACAGTCGCCAACTGCGCGAGTTATCCGAGTTCTTCGGCTCCGAGATGGCGGAACGTCGCGGCAAGTTCGTCAAGCTCACGGCCAATGGCACGCGCCTTGCGGAAATTTCCCGCGAATACCTCCGGGCGCTGGAGGATTTCACCGGGGCCTGCCGCGGCGGGCATGACCACTTCACGATCGCGGCGGGCGATAGCCTGATGCAATGGCTGATCATCCCCCGGCTCGGCGCACTTCTGAATCGGCTGCCCAATGTGCGCTTCGCCACCGAGAGTTCCCGGACCGACAACATCATCCAGGATCTTTCCAACCTGCGGGTGGATTTCGGGCTGGTCAGGAAAAATGCCCTGATTCCCGGGCTGCAGGCCGCGGATCTGGGCATCCTCAGCTATGTCGCCGTGGTCCCGAAGGCCTTGGTGCCAAAGGGCAAGGCTCCTTCCCTCGCCGCCGTTTTCCAACTGCCCATCGCCATCCAGACGACCGACGGCCAGTTCGGCAAACAGGTTTTCGACATGGCCTGCAGTCTGGCGCCGACGTTCGAGCCGGCCCTCGCCTGCCAGTCTTTTCCTCAAACCCTGGCGGCGGTGCGCTCGGGTCGTTTTGCCGCCGTGCTTCCGGAACTGGCGGCGGCGGAACTGCCGCCGGCGTCCATCTACAAGGTCACCGGCGCCCAGCTGGCGGAATTGAGCCGCGAGTACGTGCTCGTTTGGAACCGGCGCATGATCGGGGTCCGGCCTCTGGCCGCGTCCGTCTGCGAGAAGATGGCGACCACGATGTGCCTGACGTGAGGGCGAGAGCGGTCGGCCTGCGTCCCGCCGTCGCGGGACTTCGGCGAGACACTTTTCTAAAAAGTGGTGGCCAGACTCGGAATCGAACCGAGGACACGAGGATTTTCAGTCCTCTGCTCTACCAACTGAGCTATCTGGCCCCAAGAAAGAGGGTCAGAAGAAAGGGCGCCGCCGGGTGGCGTCAACGGGAATTTCGGGACTGCGCGCTTGCAGGCGGAAGCACGCAACCGTTTCGTGGCCAGCGATGCCGAGCTTACGAGAGATCATCTCCGCCCACGGTTCCCTGCTGCTGCTCGACGCGGTTTCGGAGCGGGTCCAAGCGGGTTGGTTCGCCGGCGGGGAGGCCCACTGGGCGGAATCGACCGAGGAGGCCGGCCTGGGGCTTTTCCGTTGCCTTGACGAACTCGGTGCCGATCTGACCACGGTGAAGGCCTTTGCGTTCTGCGAGGGCCCGGGCTCGATCCTCGGGATCCGCACCACCGCCATGGCAATCCGCACCTGGCGTGCCCTCACTCCCCGCCCCTGCTTTAGTTACCAAAGCCTGGCCGTGGTCGCCGCCGGATTGGGTGATCCGTCAGTCACGATGGTGGCCGACGCCCGCCGGGAAAACTGGCATGTCTTTCGCCCCGGCGCACCGTTGCGCCGCCTGCCCGGGACCGAGCTCACCGGCCCCTGCGTCATGCCCGAGGGTTTCCGCCGCTGGTCGGCGGCGCCGGCCGGCCTGACGACCCGGCCCTATTGCCTGCGGAACCTGTGCTCGTTGTCCGCCGTCGCCACGGCCGGGCTTTTCACCGCGACCGAGGAACCCGACGCCTTCCTGCATGCGGAGCCGGAGTACGCCAAGTGGGCGCCGCAAATCCATCGCGCGCCCGCCACCCCATGAGCGTGCCCACCCATTCCCTGCCGCTGCGCTGCTGGGCCGAGATCGACCTCGCCGCGCTGGAGCGCAACCTGCGGCTCATCCGCGCCTCCCTGCCCGCGCACATGCGCTACGTGGCGGTCGTGAAGGCCGACGCCTACGGCCACGGGCTGCATCATGTCGCGGCCCGGCTCATGCACAGCGGCGCCGATCTCTTCGCCGTCGCCAACGTGGGCGAGGCGGCGGCGCTGCGCGAACTCGGACCCGGCTGGCCCATCCTGCTGCTCAGCCCGCTGTTGCCCGACGAGGATCGCTTCCTCGCCGATTATGACCTGTCGGCCACGGTCTCTTCCGCCGACGAGGTGCAACGCCTCGAGGCGGCGGGCCGCACCGCCGGCCGGAAGATCTCGGTGCATCTCAAGATCGATACCGGCATGGGCCGGCTCGGGGTCTGGCACGAGGAAGCGCCCCAACTGCACGCCGCCATCGCCGCCGCGCCGCATCTCCAGCTCGCCGGCGTGTTCACGCACTTCGCCAGCCCGGACGCGGACCCCGCCTTCACCGCGCAGCAGCGCCAGTTGTTCCTGGCCGCCCTCGACCGCTGCCCGGGGCTGCGCCCGGCGGCCCTGTTCGTGCATGCCGACAACAGCGCGGGCATCGAGACCATGCCCGGTGCGAGCCCGTTCAACGCGGTGCGCGTCGGCCTCCTCCAATTCGGCATCCTGCCGCACCAGCATTCCCTGCTCGCCCAGGTCCAAACCGAGCCGGTCTTTAGTTTCCGGACGCGCGTCGGTCTCGTGAAACGCCTCCCGCGCGGCACGACCGTCAGCTACGGAAGAACCCACACCCTCACACGCGACACAACGATCGCCGTCCTGTGCGCCGGCTACGCCGACGGCATTCCCCGGGCGGCCAGCAATCGCGCGCAGGTACTGATCCATGGCCGGCGCTGCCCCGTGCTGGGCCGCGTCACGATGGACCAGACCATCGTGGACGTCACCGACGTCCCGCCGGTCGCGTGTGGCGACGAGGTGGTGCTGGTCGGCCGCCAAAACGGCGCCGAGATCACGATCACTGAATTCAGCCGGAACGCCGACACCATTCCCTGGGAAACGCTCTGCTCGGTCACCAAGCGCGTGCCCCGCATTTACCGGACGTCGCTCGGGGTCTAAACAGGTTCAGAGTTCTGGGCTTTGAGTTCAGAGACAGACTCCGCGCTCTGAACACCGAACGCGGAACCTAGCGCCCCCGCAGATTGTCGAGCAGCGAGCCGTTGGCCGCCTTGCGGAGTGCGGCGGCGAGCTCATTGGCGACAGGCTCGCCGAGCGTGCCTTCCAGCGTGAACGGAACAAGGAACGGGCTGAAGCCCAGCGGATCGGTCTTTTCGACCAGCAGGCCGGCCCGGCTGAGCAGCTTCCCCGTCTGCCCCTGCGCCAACAACTGCAGCCTTAGCGTCAAATCCTCGCTCACCCATGGGACACCGTCCGCGTGCCGCACCTCGCCCGAACCGGTCAAGCGGAGCTCGGGCGAAAGCAGACTGAACTCCTCCAGCTTCAGATTCAGATCAGGGCCGCGCGAGACGTTCGCCACTAACTGGTGAAACGGGAATTCATTGAGGGCCTTCGCGACCTCAACGACGTTCTGGCCCCGGTTCGCCGCATTTTCCAGACGATCGGAGCCAAGCAACGATCCGGCGCGGGCCAGCGCGGACGTGAACGTCGAGGCACCCTGAATTTGGTCGGCGACGTTGGTCTGCAGCAGCCGGGTCACGCCGCCCTTGCTGACAATTGCCAGCTGACCTTGCGCGCGGTCGAACAACGCTCCCGGCTCCCGCGCCGTGCCAGACACCTTGCCGGCGGCGCTGAAACGTCCCTCGATGGCGGGCAGGTGACCGGGATTCAAGGCCAGCAGCCACGCCCCCGCGTCGAGATCGGCCACCGCAACCTCACCCTTCAGCGCATACGGCTCGGCCGACCGGCCGTCGAAGGCGATGCTCGCGGCCAGCTTCACCTCGCCGCTCCGGCTCATCGTCGCATGGCCCTCATCGAGCCGGAGCGACGCCGGTTCAAAACGCAGCGTGCCGGAGACGTCCTGCAGCTCCTGCCCGGCGCCATACCTCACCGTGCGAAAATCGAGACCCACCCGCCCCGTGAAGCCACCCCAGAACGGCGCGGGTGCCGCCGCGGTCGCGGGTGCCGCCGGATTTGGTGGCCCGACCAGGGCGAGCAGCAGCTGCGCATCCTCCGCGGAAAAAACTCCGCTCGACGCCTTGGCGTCCAAGCCGGGTCCGCCGCTGCCGAGGCTCACAAACCCGACGAGATTCACGTCCGACTTCCGGCCCGCGCGCTCGAAAGTCACCGGGAGACGCAGCTCCACGCGGTCATCCCCTTCCCAATTGGCGCGCAGATCCACCCAGAGCGCGGGCAGGGTTTCCCGCGTCACTCCCGGCAAGGCGGCCAGATCTGTCACCGCCAGATGGGCCTCGATGTCCCGGCGTCCGCCAATACTGGCCAGGAATTCACCCGTCGCCTTCCCGGCCGACAGACGGGTGGAACCGGCGAGCCCCAGCTGCGAGAAAAGCCCCGGCAGGTCCGAGTTCAGCGTACCTTTGAAATACAGCGGCTGGGCGGAACCGGCGAGCCGGCCGATGCTCCCCGCGAGCGAGAGCCCGGCCGTGCCGCCGGAACGGGCGGTCAGATCGTGGACATCCAAGGTCCAGCCTTGGAGGGAATACTCCCCGCTCACCCGCAGCGAGAGGTCGGCCGGCCCGAGCCGGGGCGCGCCACCCTGCGCGAGTGTCACCGCGGCGGCGGTCAGCGGGACCGTGGTGCGCAGGGAAAAACTGTTGTCACGGGCCGCCACGGCGACCGCCCCGTGCAGGTCTCCGCCCGACAGCGTCAGGCCCGCGGGCAAACCGAGTTGGGCCCAACCGAGCGGGAGGCCGCGCACCTCGACAGCCATCAGGTCGCGGTCGCGGTCGGTCACTTTCAGCAAGCTGCCGGACGGATCGAATTCAAACGGCTGCACGGCGCGCAACGCGAGGACCGGCCCCGCTCCCGCGAGCTCCAGGGCCAGGCGGCGGACTTCCCAACCCGCCGGCGAACGGCGCACATCAAAGGTCCCGGCTAAATTCAGCGGGCCGACCGGGGCCAGGCGCGGATCCACCGCCGCCAAGCGGTTGACAGACAACTCCGCCTGCCCGTCGAAGGCGAGGCCAGGACCGGCCGGATCGGCCTCGATACGACCGCCCCCGGTGACGCGAAATTCCGGCAGCGCCCGCCCCAGGGTGAACGGCGACACATCGGCATCGGCCAGGTTGAGTGACCATGCACCCCGGAGCAGAACGCTCCCGGCCGGTCCGGCCGGCCGCAACGCCCGGATGATCGCAATACGCCGCCCACCCGACTCGAGGGTGATCGAGTAGTCCTCCCCGGAGTTGGCCCGCGTGGCGGTCAACGCCGCCGCCAGCGTCGCCCCCTGCGGCAAGCGCGGGCCGCGCGCACGCGCGTTAAGGTTCACCTCGACGGAGGAAAATTCGCGCGGAGTCGGCATCGTGACCGCCGCCCGGCCCGTAAACTCCACCGCGCTCACCGCGGCATCGCGGGGCAGCGCGGCCGTTACGGAAAAATCGAGCTGGCCGGTCCGCCCGGCACCCATCCCGCCGCCGGTGACATTCAACCGGGTTCGCACCGGGGGTTCCCCCGGAGCCGCGGGAAACACCACCTCACCCTCAAGCGCGACGCCGTCGAGCGCGAGATCCACGGGGAGCTGCACCCGGGTCAGGATACTCGGCACAAAATCCGGTCCCGCCGTCCCGACCGTACTGGACGCAGCCCCCGTCACCCGCGTGAGATCGACCGTCAATCCCTTGGCGACGAGGCGGGTGATCCCAACGTTACCGCGGGCCGCAGCGAGGAGAGGCAGATCAGCCTCGAGGGACGGGATGGAAACCGAATAGCCTTCGCGCACGAGCTGGAGCTGGGAAATTTCGAGCCGTCCCGGCAGAGCCCGGACGCCGCCGATGCTGACCCCCAACCCGGGGTGCGCGGCCAGATAGCGGCGAGCCAGCCAAGTCTGGACCCCGCGCGAGGAAGCCAGCCCGGCTAGTCCCGCCCCAAGAACCGCCACGGTCACCGCAGCGATGATCCATTTCCGGCGGGCAGTCATGGCGTATTGGCTTCGGCCCAGGCCGTCCGGTCAAGCCGGCGAAAAACAACGGCGGGGCTTTCGCTACTGCCTCATTCGGCAATAAACTCGTCTGGCAGCCCCATGGCCGCGCGAAGCTGGGCGAGCGCGACGTTGAAGGCGTAATAGGCCTGGATCTGATTGGTCCGGGCGGTCGTCAGCTCCACATTGGTCTGGAGGACGTCGAGCTGGGTGGCCGTGCCGGCATCGTACCGGACATTGGCCAGGCGCAGGGCCTCTTGGGCCTGCTCGACCACCTTCTGCGAGGCCTCGGCCAACTCGCGCGCCTCCTGCAGGGCGGAGTGCGCGCTGCGGACCTGCACCTCGACGGCCAGCTGGCCCTCGGTCAGGCGGAGCCGCGACTGCTCCAAACCCGAGCGGGTCTGGGAAATACGTGCCGTGGTCGCGCGGCCGTCGAAGACATTCCAGCGGGACTGCAGCCCGATGTAGGTGCCGTTCTCGGAGTCGCCAAAGCTGTTGCTCGCGCCCTTGCGCAGCTGCCAGCCGCCGACGAGATCGAGGGTCGGTTTAAGCGCAGCCTGGGCCGCCGTGACCGCGGAACCGCCCGCCTCGACGAGTTTCTCGAGCCGCTGCAATTCGGGCCGGCGGGCGCGGGAGGTGTCCAGCGCCGTGCTCAGCTCGATGTCCGTGGGCCGGTACTCCAGCGCGCCGAGGAACGAGGGGATTCTCCGGAGGTTCTCCGGGCCGTTGGTGGTGAAACCGAGCTGCTGGCGCAGCGCCTCGATCGCCAAGCGGCGCTCATTGTTGGCGGTGATGAGGGGCACCCGGGCATTGGCGAGGGCCACCTCGGCGCGGGTTTTCTCGAACGAGGAGGCCGTGCCGGCATCGAAACGGTCGGTGGCGTTCTTCAACTCCGACTGAAGGAGCGTCACGTTCTGTTCCTGCACCTTGATCTTCTCGCCAGCGAGGAGCACGCGGAAGAATGCCACGCGCACGTTGAGGATCGAATCCTGGATGACGGACTTCAGGTCCAGCAGCGCGGCCTCGCGACCGAGGCGCGCACTGGCGACACCCGAGCTGACCGCGCCGCCGGAGTAGAGGCTCTGGGTCGCAGTCACGCTCAGGTTCCAGAAGCGGTCGCTCGCCGGAAAACTCTGGCTGAGGACGTCGGAATTACCCTGCACCGAGCCCGCGGCCACGACCGAGGGAATGCGCCGGGCGCTGACCTCGAGCAGGACCCCGTCCTGCTGGCGAATGCGTTCGCGGGCCTGGCGGATCGCGAAGTTGTTCTCGATCGCGAAGCCGACCGAGGTCTTCAGGTCGAGCTGGTCGGGTACCGGCGGTTGCAGCGCCTGGGCGCCGTGCAGCAGGCCGCCGGCGGCGGCCACGAGTGAGGCAAGGAGCAGGAAACGTCGGGCGGGATTCATGTCGTGATTCAGGATTTGGCGAGAGCACCGTCCACGGGGACTCCGGCGGGGGAATTGGCACGGGCCTTGGAGCGGTCGCGGGCGATGAGCATGTAGAAGGCGGGGACCACGTAGAGGGTGAAAACGCTGCCGACGGCCATGCCGACGACGAGCACCCAGCCGATGCTGTTACGGGCCGCGGCACCGGGACCGGTGACGAAGATCAGCATCAAGTGACCGAAGACGGTCGCGGCCGAGGTCATGAGGACCGGACGAAGCCGGGTGGCGGCGGCGCGCCGGATGGCGTCGGCCTTGGACAGGCCCTGGTCCTGGAGCGTGTTGGCAAACTCCACGATCAGGATGCCGTTCTTCGCGATCAGACCCACGAGCGTGATCAGGCCGATCTGGGAATAGATGTTGAGCGTGGTCTTCCAGAGGAAGATCGGCAGGGCCGCGCCGACCATTGCCAGCGGAACGGAACCCAGCAGGATGATGCAGGGATCGCGGAAGCTGTTGAACTGCGCCGCCAGCACGAGGAAGATCAGGAGACCGGCGAGCGCGAAGGCCTTCCAGAGTGCCGAACCCTCGGTGCGCAACTGGCGGGACTGCCCGCCGTAGTCGAAGGAGTAGCCCGGGGGCAGGATCTCCGCCGCCTTGGCCTCAAGCTTCTTGAGCGCGCCATCAATGCTGGGGCCGACACCCGTAATCTTGACGGAGTTGAGCTGCTGGAAGCGGTTGAGTGAACGCGGCTGCACCGTGGAGCGGAGCGTGGCGATGGTGGAAAGCGGGATCAGCTGGCCGGCCGGGCCGCGCACATGGTAGTTGAGCAGCTGCGAGGCATTGAGCCGCTCGCTGCGCTCGACCTGGGCGATGACCCGGTAGCTGCGACCGTCCGTGACGAAGCGGTTGACGTAGCCGCCGCCGAGCATCGAGCCGAGGTCGCGGGCGACATTGCTGAGATTCAGGCCCATCGAGGCGACCTTGTCCTTGTCGATCTCGACCTCGACCTGGGGCAAGTCGTACTTCAGGTCGGAATCGGCGAAGTAAAAGGTCGGCGCCTGGCCCGCTTCATTGGCCTCGGTGTTGGCGTAAAGCACGAGCTGGTTGGCGTACTCCAGCATCTCCTTGTGGTCGGCCGTGGACCGGAGGACAAACTCGACCGGAAACGTGCCACCAGAGGGCAGCGGTTCCGGAGTTGTGACCACTGCCGTCACCCCGGGCACGGTCGCCGCGGGTGCCTGCAGGGCGTCCTGGACCTGCACGGACGTGCGTTTGCGCTCGGACCACGGCTTGAGCAGCGCGCCGGCAAAACCGTAGTTCGAACCGACAAGCATGAATGAGGTTTCGTACTCGGGCAGGCTCTCGAAGATTTTCTGCACCTGACCCGCATAGAGCATGTTCTGGTCGATCGTGGAGGTCGGCGAGGTCTGCAGGATGCTGAACACCACGCCCTGGTCCTCCTTCGGTGCGAGTTCGCTCTGCGCGAACATGAAGAACGGCACGAGCAGGGCGGTCATCAGGACGGCAAAGGTGATGGTGACCGGCACCCAGCCGAGGCTGCGTCCGATCATCTTTTCGTAGCCGTTGCGAATCCGGTCGAAGAAATGGTTCACCCATCCGGTCAGGCCGACTTCCTCATGTTCCCGGTCGGGCAGCATGAAGGAGCACATCATCGGCGAAAGCGTCAGGGCCACGAAACCCGAGACCGTCACGGCCCCCGCGAGGGTCAGGGCGAATTCCCGGAACAGCGCGCCCGTGAGGCCGCCCTGGAAGGCAATCGGCGCATAAACGGCCGACAGCGTGATCGTCATCGAGATGACGGGACCCACGAGTTCGCGGGCGCCGAGAATGGCCGCATCGGTCCGGTTTTTGCCCTCCCGGATGTGCCGTTCGATGTTCTCGACCACGACGATGGCGTCGTCCACCACGATGCCCACCGCCAGCACGATCGCGAGCAGCGTGAGCAGGTTGATCGTGAAGCCGAACACCAGCATGAGGAAGAGCGCCCCAACGAGGGAAAGCGGCATCGCGACGAGCGGGATCAACACCGAGCGGAGCGAGCCGAGGAAGAGGAAGATCACCACGGTCACGATCAACAGCGTCTCGAGCAGGGTCCGGAGAATCTCCTTGAGCGCGTCGTCGATGTACTTGGTGGCGTCGTAGGCGATCTTGGCCTTCAGGCCCGGGGGCAGTCCCCGCTCGATGTCCGGCATCGCGGCCGTCACGCGCTTGATCACTTCGACGGTGCTCTCAGTGGGCAGCACCCAGATACCCATGAAGGTCGCGGTCTGGCCGCCGAAGCGGACCTCCGTGTCGTAGCTCTCGGCTCCCAGCACGACCTCCGCCACATCGGCAAGGCGCGTGATGACACCGTCGCGCTGGGTCACAACCAGCTGCTTGAACTCGTCCACATTGCGCAGGTCGGTATTGGCCACGAGGCTGACACTGAGCATCGTGCCCTTGGTCGAGCCGACCGCGGCGAGGGCGTTGTTGGCCTGCAAGGCCGCGCGGACCTCCGAAGGGCTGATACCGCGGGCGGCGAGCTCCTCGGGTTTCAGCCAGATCCGCATGGCGAAAACCCGTCCGCCCAGGACATCCGCGCGCTGCACGCCGTTGACCGCGGAAAGGCGCGGCTGAACCATGCGGTTCAGGTAGTCGGTGATCTGGTTCTGATCGAGGGTGTCCGAGTAAAAGCTCAGATACATCGACGCAAACTGGTTGTCGCTCAACTCGACGCTGATGCTCGGGTTCTCCGCCTCGGGCGGCAGCTCGTTCTTCACCTGGTCGATCTTGGAGCTGATCTGCGCCAGGGCGGCGTTGGTGCTGTAGTTGAGGCGCAGGTAGACCCGGATCGTGCTGATGCTGGCGCTGCTGCTGGACTCGATGTAGTCGATGCCGTCGGCGCTGGAAATGGCGCGCTCGAGCTGCGTGGTGATATAGCCGCGCACGGTGTCGGCACTGGCACCGAAATAGACGGTGCTGACGTTGACCACCGCGCTGTCGCTGCGGGGGTACTGCCGGGTGTTCAGATTAAAATAGGCGACGATCCCGACGACCAGGATGACGATGTTGACGACGAGGGCGATGACCGGCTTGCGGATGAACAAGTCGGTGAAACTTTTATTGGCGGCGGACATGGCGTGGGCGCGGGCGGGCTCAGGTGTTGTCCGGCTTCGGGGCGACCTGCGCCGAAGGCATGGCGGTGTTGTTGATCTGCACCTCGGCACCGTTGCGCAGCTTAAACACGCCGGAAGTCACGACCTCCTCACCGGCCTTGACGCCGTCCTCGATCGCAATGAGGTCGCCGCGGTTGTCGCCTAGTTTGACGGACTGCTGCCGCACCCCGAGGAATTCCTTCCCCGCGGCATTCTTCATCTTCGAGATGACGAAGACCGAGTTGCCGTAGGAGGCATAGGAAATGGCGGTCGAGGGCAGGACGATCTGTGGCCGACCCGCGGGCAGCTCGACCTCAACCTGGGCGAACATGCCGGCGCGCAGCTGCAGCTGGGGGTTGGCGACGATCGCTTGGACGGAGATATTGCGCGTCACCGCGTCGACCTCGGAATTGATGGCGGAGATTTTACCGGAAAAGCCCGCCGGGAACGCATCGACCTGCACGGCCACCGGCTGTCCGACCATGAGCGACGGGAGCTGGCGCTGCGGCACGCTGAAATTCACGTACATCATCTCGAGTTTCTGCAGCGGAAGCAGGCCGCGGCCCCGGGCGACATACTGGCCCACGTTGACCAGGCGGATGCCGACGCGGCCGGAGAACGGCGCGCGCAGGCGCTTCTTGTCGATCTGCGCCTTGATCTGGTTCACGGTGGCGGAGGCCTGCGCGAGCTGCGCCTCGGCAAGGTCGAGCTGGTTCCGGGGCGCGCTGCTCTTCGCCACCAGGTCGGTGGTGCGCTTGAAGTCGAGCTCAGCCAGTTTCTCCTGCGCCTGTGCGGCCACGAGTTGGGCGAGTTCCACGGTCGCGTCCAGTTCGAGCAGGAGGTCGCCCTCCTTCACGGCCGCACCGCTCTCAGCGTAGATCTTGGTCACGGTGCCGTCGGCGTCGGGGGCAATCGTGACACCCTCGATGGGGGCCAACGTGCCAATGGACTTCTGGAGGGGCTTCCAGACCACCGATTGGGCGACGGCGGAAGTCACCGCAATGGGCGGAACGGTGCGCACGACCGAGGAGACCTCGTTGATCTGCGCAGCCTTGACGGCGCCGAGGACGGCGACCACCACGATGAAACTAGCGAGGGCCAGAAGATATTTCTTAATCATATCAGGACTTTTTTTCGGAAACGGACAGGATCAGTGAAGGAATGGGTGCAGCGGCGGGCGGCGGCAGGATGTCGGGGCGCGGCCGGCTGATGCGGGCGAGGAGTTGCACGAGGGTCTGGCGCTCGGACTCATTCAGCGGCGACAACAACTCGGCAACGGTCTGGAAATGCAGCGGCAGCAAACGGGCCATCAGATCGCTCCCCATCGGGGTCATTTGCACGAGCATCATGCGTCGGTCCTGCTGGTCCGGCTGCCGAGTGACCAGACCGTCACGCTCCAACGTGTCGATCAGGCCCGTCATCGTCGCACGGGAGACACCGGCGGCGGCGGCCAGATCCGCTGGGGTACTGCCTTCGGGGCGGTCCGCGGGGCAGTCTTCCCCGTATTGGGCCTTGCGCCAGAGTAGCATCAGGACGCCGAAACGCCCGTGCGAGAGCTCGAAATGGGAAAAATTGCGGTCCGCCGCGGCTAAGGCCTCGTCACCTGCCCGAAGCAGGTGCAGGTAAGCGGACACCGCCGAGGGTTTCAGCTCGGGTTGATGCCGCGCGCACTCCAGCAGGCACTCGAAACGAGGCAGATCCTTGAGCAGCAGAGCTGGCATTGAGGTGGGCACGCGCAGATAGAGTCGGTGGATAGTTAGCTGGCTAACGACAATTGCAAGCGTCTGGTCCATTCTTCATCAGAACGTTACCGGAGCTGCAGCTTGTGCGCTCCCCGTGGGAGCCTCTTGAAGCCAGCATTTGGTACGGGTCAACGACCCGCCTCCAACCATTCAATTCGCTCGGCCCGAACGTCCCTGCCCGGCAGGCTTACTGCTTCGCACTGACGGCGTTGAACTTCGGCGTCAGGTATTCGGCACAACTGTCGAGCGAGGCGAGCTTCTGGTATTCGGCTTCCGGGACTTCGATGCCATGACGTTTGCGCAGCTCCATGACGATATCGAGGAAGTCCATGCTATCGAGTTCGAGCTGGTCGCGTAGGCGCACATCCGGCTTCACCTGCGTCAGGTCTTCGTCGGGCGCGATGTCGGCGATGATGTCGAGCACCACCTGCTTGCATTCGTCTTTAGTCATGGGATCGGGGCGGAATTAGGGGACAAAGCGCCGAACAATCAATGTGGAATTTATCCCCAGCATGCCAAAGGAGTTATTGAGGATCGCATCGACCCGCGGCACGCGGCGCGGCTGGTTCAGGACGAGGCCCGGAAGCGCGCACTTCGGGTCCAGGTTATCGACATTGATGCTCGGATGAACCGTGAGGTCGTCGAAAGCGGGCAGATTGCCCGCCAGTTCCAGCGCCCCGGCGGCTCCCATGCAGTGACCGATGAAGCCTTTCGTGTTATTGATGTAGGTGTCGGGGCAGCCCTCGCCGAACACGGCGCGGATCGCCTCGCATTCC
This sequence comes from uncultured Opitutia bacterium, assembly GCA_903925425.1. Lineage (GTDB taxonomy): Bacteria > Verrucomicrobiota > Verrucomicrobiia > Opitutales > Opitutaceae > CAIYFD01. Next base: position 22,287 of record CAIYFD010000359.1, read on the forward strand.
TGGATGTCGCCGAGCGGCGTCGCCGTGGCGTGCGTGTTGACGATGTGGATGTCGCGCGGCTGCAGGCCGGCGTGCGCGACGGCCTTGCGGACGCATTCCGCCTGCCGCACAGGATTGGGCAGCACATAATCGCTGGCGTCGGAATTGACGCAGTAGCCGCCGATCTCGCCGTAAATTTTCGCGCCGCGGGAGAGGGCATCCTCCAGGCGCTCGAGTGTGTAGAGGCACCCGCCCTCGGAAACGACGATGCCGTTGCGCGCGAGGTCGAACGGCCGCGAGGCTTTCGCCGGGTCGTCGTGGGTCGCGAGCGCGTTCTGCGACTTGAAACCGGCGAAGATCCCGAAGGTGTGGATGCTCTCGCTCACGCCGCCGCAGAGCGCGAGGTCAACCTCGCCGAGGCGAAGCATCTGCGCCGCGTGGATCAGCCCGAGGTTACCCGCCGCGCAGGCCGCGCCGATCGTGTAGGCCGGACCGGTGATGCCGAGGTTGAGCGAGGTCTCGCCGGCCGCGTTGTTCGCGACCGTCCGGGGATTGTGGTAGTGCGACCAGTACTTCGTGTCGTAATTGAACTTCGAGATGTTGAAGATCTCATTCTCGGTCTCGACATTGCCGTGCTCGGTGCAGCCGATGTAGATCCCGGTGCGATCCTTCACGATCGTGGCCGCGTCGAGCCCGGCGTCCTGCAGGGCTTCGCGGGCGCAGTAGATCGAGATTGATCCGGCGCGGGTACCAACGCGGACCTCCTTCTTTTTCTGGTATTTCAGCGGGTCGTAATGGCAGACCCCCGCCAGGAGCAGCCCCATGTAGCGCACCTCGATGCGGCTGATCCCCGCCACCCCGGCCAGCAGGTTGCGCCGGAACGCGTCGAGATTGTCGCCGTTCGGGGCGGTAAGACCTACACCAGTGATGACGATGCGCGGGAGCGGCATGGAGGGAGAATCGGAAATCGCTAGCCATCGCGCGACTGAAGGCAATACAAGCTTCCACACATGAACGTCCTCGTTGTCGGCGGCGCCGGCTACATCGGCAGTCACTGCGTCCGGCAGCTCGTCCTGGCCGGCCACCGACCGGTCGTGCTCGACAATTTTGTCCACGGCCACCGCGCCGCCGTGCCCGCGGGCGTGCCGGTCCACGAGACGGACCTCGGGGACGAGGCGGCGGTCGGGCGCGTCCTCCGTGAAGAGCGGATCGAGCTGGTGATGCATTTCGCCGCTTTCTGCTACGTGGGGGAGTCCGTGCAGCAGCCGCTCAAGTATTACCTCAACAACGTCGCGGCCACCCTGCACCTCCTCGCGGCCATGCGCGACGCCGGCGTGCGTCGTTTTGTCTTTTCATCCACCTGCGCGACGTTCGGGGTGCCGGCCAGCCTGCCGATCCACGAGGAAACCCCTCAGTCGCCGATCAACCCTTACGGGCAGAGCAAGCTCGAGGTGGAGTTTGTGCTCAAGGCCCTCGCCCACGCCGACGGACTGAGTTTCGCGGTCTTCCGTTACTTCAACGCCGCCGGCGCGGCCGAGGACGCCGCCATCGGCGAGGATCACGATCCGGAATCC
>CAIYFD010000360.1 GCA_903925425.1 uncultured Opitutia bacterium
AGGGAGACGAAAAAGAGGGCGAGGAAGATCACGAAGCAGACGCTGGCGATGGTCGTGGCCGTGCCGGCGATGCCGGAAAAACCGAGGACACCCGCGATGAGCGCGGAGAGCAGAAAGGAGACAGTGTAGCTGAGCATGAGGCGGAGGGGTCAGGCTGACTTTGAACCGTGTCTCAGACCGAAGGAGCCGCCGACCATCGCGACGCCCCGCCGACCAGCAGCCGGGTGGCTTGATCCGTGGGGGGCACCGGTGAAGAGCCGGGAGCAGCTGGAGCCGATCGACCCGGAGGCCGCGGCGGCGAAGATGATACGGATGACGCCCCCGATGCGGAGAGCGACGGAGGCAGGTTGGTTCATAGGAATTGCTTTCGGCTTAGGACCTAAGCCTTTTCTTCGGTTGCGCCAGGCAGGCCGGCCGCAGGACCCAGGCGGTCGTTTCGTGCTGGTACCTCAGTCCGGAGAGAAAATTCGCCGTGTCAGCGTCCTGGTAGCGATCGAGGCACGCGGCGCTGTCGGAGCGGAGGCGAACGATCAGCGCCTCATGCAGTGATAACAATTGGGCGCGCATGTGCCGGGCGAGGAGTCCGCTGCCAGGATCCGCCGAGAAACGGGCGGCTTTGGTCACATCGGCCCAGTTGCCCCGGACGCCGACGCCCATCGCGCGGACCCGCTCCGCAATCGTGTAGATCCATCCGGACACCTGCTCGGACTGCCCCTCGAACTGCAGGGAAAAGACCTGCGACCCGGGACCCGAGACATTCCAGTGGTAGTCCCGGGTGGTCACGCAGAGCACATACTCATCAGCGAGCAGCAAGTTCAGGATTTGGCCGACTTCGCGCCGGGCTTCGTCGGTCAGTCCGATCTTGGCTTTCATGGTGCTGAAAGGTCGGAGGATTGGGGACTGAAACGGAGCAGCGGATTCAGGTCTGCGACCGTCGGTTCACGCCGCAGATGTCCTGGGCGAGTTTCAAGACCAGGGACTTCGCGATGCCGGTGCGGGTGACGTCGCCATTTTTCACGTGATCCTCGAGCACCGTGCGGTCGTTCTGGGAGGCCTTGGCGGCGCGCTCGAGTTTGCGATCGGTTTCCGTGGAACCGAAAAGCTCCACGCCGGTGGAGGCGAGCAGCAGCCGGACCAAGAATTTGCCGCAGTTCATGGGATCTCGTTCGATGATGCGCCCGCCATCCCGGTTCCGATATGGGGTAATACCCTACCCCCGGGGCGCCAGATACTCCGGCCAGTTCGAACCAGACCCGAACGGCGGCGGCCTTCGCCAAGGACCCGGGGATGGGTCCAACGCGCTCGGCCAAGCTGATGCGCCCAGAAGGCGCGCCGCCGCGGCGTCGACCGAATGCCGGACCTAGAGAATGGGCACCTGCAAGTTGCTCTCCACGATGCCCCGGGAGATGGCGTAGCGGGTCAATCCAGCGGTTTCATGGATGTTCAGCTTGTCCATCACGTGCTGCCGGTGCTTTTCCACCGTCTTGATGCTGATGCCGAGCGTCGCAGGCACCTGCTTGTTGGCCTTGCCCTCTGCGATGAGCTGCAGGACTTCCGATTCGCGTGAAGACAGCAGGGCGTCCTTGGGACTAGGCAGGCCGTCGCGGTTCAGTAAGCGCTGCTGCCATGCTTTCATGCGTTTCACAATGATCGGGCTGAAAAAGGGTTTGCCCCTGGCGACCTCGCGGATCGCCATGGTCAGGATCTCGGCCAAGGTCTGCTTCTCTAGGAAGCCCACCGCCCCGACGGCCATCAGGCGCTCGATGTACTCGTCTTCACTGTGCGCCGAAAGAATTAGGACCCGGGCCGCGGGATTGGTCGCGAGGATCTGCCGCGTGGCCTCGAGGCCGTTCAGCACCGGCATGGCGATGTCCATCAGGATCACGTCGGGCTGCAAGCGCGCGGCCAGCTTGACTGCCTCGCGCCCCGTCTCCGCCTGCCCAACCACAGTGATGGTTCCCTCGGTCGCCAGGAGTGCGCACAGGGCCTGACGGACCAACGCGTGGTCCTCCGCCAGCAACACGGTGATTTTTTTGACCGGGCTCACGCCAGTCCTCCCCCGAGAAAAGGAAGGTCCGCGCTCACGGTTGCGCCTGGCCATGGCGGCCGTGTGCAATCGCAGCGCCTTGGTCTGGCGCCGGAACTGCACCAGGGATTCCCGGTCCACCTGATGCGCGTCCTCGATCGGTTCGAGCGCCGCCGCAAAAAAATTTCCCTCCCGCCGAATTAAGCCGTGGCTGGCGTTCACGAAGTCATGTGACGGAGCGAGTTCCGCCAAAGCCCAGTCGTGCATCCGGGCCAGGGCCAGCGTGCCCTGTCCTTCGGCCATCAC
>CAIYFD010000361.1 GCA_903925425.1 uncultured Opitutia bacterium
GGATGATGGCTCGGATGATCGCGGCTGAGGCACCGCCTCAGCCCTACCTCCGTCCTCTGTCCTCTGTCGTCCGCCCTCTGGCGTCCGCCGCGCGATGGAGCGGCCAATCGCCGCCCCAAGGAACGCTGCATCCAGTGCGACGCGTTCCCGGCTCAGCCGGCGCCAGATGATCTGCGAGCGGGAATTGTAGATGCCGGAGCCAATGAAACGATTCGCCCGGTCGCGGCACTCCACGATCTGGCCATCGTGCTCCGGCGCCAACAGCTCCACCACCTCGTTGGCAAAGACCCAGGGATGACCAGACATCACACGGGGCTTGGCATTGGGCTTAAGAATGAGTGCAGGAACGGCCATGCCGACACCCTGACGGGAGCGCTTTGACCGCGCCAAACCAATTATTCGGAAAGCACCTTGGAACCACGGATTACACGGATTGCACGGATTCGGGATTCCCCGCTTCAAACCGTTTTTCACAGAACGTAACGGAGGCAACGGAGAGGACCCGAATACCAACTTCGTTACCTCGTTATCTCCTGTAAAACTGCCTGGCGGTTCGAATCCGTGCTATCCGTGTAATCCGTGGGTCAAAAGGATTGAGGCTCGGAAAACTTCGCCCTTTCCCTGCCCGCCCTGACCCTGTTGCCTGACCCTTCAGCCTCCCGCCTCCTCCCTCCCGCCTCGATCCATGTCACCTGCCGCCGAAATCGCCCGCCGTCGCACCTTTGCGATCATCTCGCACCCGGATGCGGGCAAGACGACGCTGACCGAGAAGTTCCTCCTCTACGGCAACGCCATCCACCTCGCCGGCGCGGTGAAGGATCGCAAGAACCAGCGTGCCACGGCCTCGGACTGGATGGAGCTCGAAAAGCAGCGCGGCATTTCCATCAGCTCGACCGTCCTCCAGTTCGATTTCGCCGGCTGCGCCGTCAACCTGCTCGACACCCCCGGCCACAAGGATTTCTCCGAGGACACCTATCGCGTGCTCACCGCGGTCGACGCCGCCCTCATGGTGATCGACGCCGCCAAGGGCGTGGAAACCCAGACCCGCAAGCTCTTCGAGGTCTGCCGCCGCCGCGGCGTGCCGATTTTCACCTTCATGAACAAGTGCGACCGGCCGACGCGCAACCCGCTCGACCTGCTCGACGAGTTGGAGAGCGTCCTCGGACTCCAGTCCTCGCCCGTGATCTGGCCCCTCGGCAACGGCCCGCAGTTCAAGGGCGTCTTTGATCGCCGCACCCGCGAGGTTCACCTCTTCGAGCGCGTCCCCGGCGGCAAGTTCCAGGCCCCGGTCAATGTCACCTCCCTCGACGACAAGGCCGTCCGGGACAAGCTCGACGACGATACCTACGCCAACGTGAAGGAACAGCTCGAGATGCTCGACGGCGCCGGTCACCCCTTCGACCTCGCCAAGGTCCGTGCCGGCCAGCAGACGCCGGTCTATTTTGGCAGCGCGGTGAATAATTTCGGAATCGAGCTTCTCCTGAATGGGTTTCTGCAGGATTCCGTGCCTCCGGCCCCGCGCCGTTCGGTCAGCATCAGCGTCCCCGGCTTGCCGCAGCCCACGGTTTCCCGCGAGGTGCCGGTCGACGACCCCAAGTTCTCCGGCTTCATCTTCAAAATCCAGGCGAACATGGATGCGAAGCACCGCGACCGCATCGCTTTCCTCCGTGTCTGCTCGGGCAAGTTCGAGCGCGACATGGTTGTGACCCACCAGCGCACCGGCAAACAGGTGCGCCTGTCGTCGTCCCACAAGCTCTTCGGCCGCGAACGCGAGACCGTGGACGTGGCCTGGCCGGGCGACGTGATCGGACTCGTGGGCCACGGCGAGTTCGGCATCGGCGACACGCTGACCGAGGACCGCGGCATCGTCTACAGCGAGATCCCGCGTTTCCCCTCCGAGGTCTTCACCTACATTTCCAACCCGAACAGCGGCGACTCGAAGAAGTACCGCGCCGGCCTGGGGCAGCTCCTGCAGGAAGGCGTCGTGCAGTCCTTCATGCCCCGCAACGCCCCGCCAGGCTCGACCCTCCTCGCCGCGGTCGGACCGCTGCAGTTCGAAGTCGTGCAGTGGCGCATGCAGAGTGAGTACAGTGCCGAGTCGCGCCTCACGCCGACTCCCTGGACCGTGCTCCGCTGGGTGACCCGCGAGGACGGCACCACGCTCCGCCAGCCCAACGGCTCGATCGACTTCACGCCGTACGTCGTCGCCACCGGCGTCAGCTTCGGCGCCGACAAGTTCGACCAGCCCATCGTGCTTTTCCCGAACGAGTGGACAATGCGCTATTTCCTCGAGAAGAACCCTTCGCTGAAGCTCCACGAACTGCCGATCGATCCGGTTTAGGATCCGGAATTGTTAACCGCGGATCTAACGGATTTCGCGGATGAATCCAGGGGTCGGGCCGGCTCGACTTGTCCGCCCTGGGCTTTGCGAAACCCGACGAGCATGTCCTGCTCGTAAACCATCGGATCCGGCTCACTTCAGGACCAATCCCGCGACCTTGCCGTCCTTTTCTGAGATCAGGGCAATCTTCTCGTCGGCGCCGTTCGTGAAGGTGATCTTGGCCACGGAGATTTCGCCGACCTTGCGCTGCAGGGCACCCATGGAGGTCAGGGTGTAGCCGGATTTCAGATTTGGCCCGAGGCTTTGCGCGATCCGGTCGAATTGCTCCGCGGCCACCTTCGCGAAGGCCTCGTCACAGCGTGCCAGGAAAGCGGGTTTGTCGGCCGCGGTCATGGCCGTCAGGAGCGCGTCGAGGGTCGACTGGTTCATGGAAAATCTTTAGGCGCCGGTCAGAACGGAGACAAGGCCGCCGTGCGAACCGAATCCCGGGTGCGGGTGATGTACCCGGCTCCGCCTACCACGTCACGTATTACGTGGCGTGGTAGGCGGAGCGGTGAGGTTCCGTTTTGCGCCTTCTGCGCCTGTTTGCGGTCAAACGAAGATCACCACGGCTTGAGGCACCGCCTCAGCCCTACCCGGGAACCATCCGCTAAATCCGCGGTTAGAAATTGATCTGAAAGGTCGCTGGCTGGGCACGTCGAGCCAGCTCTACTCTTCGGAACGCCGTCGCGGTACCAAGGAAACCCCGCTCCGCGTGAGCAGCGCTTTGGCAATGGGGAGCGCCTGCAGGGCGGACACGACACAGACGCGGATCGAGTGCCGGGCCCCTGCCGGTGCCCGGGAGCGCACTTACTTCCCGATGCCGTGGACGCGGAAACCGAGGGCGCGCAGCTTCGCGAGGTCGAGGATGTTGCGGCCGTCGAAGATGAAGGCCGGCTTCACCATCGAGGCGTAGACTTTCTCGTAATCGAGGTTCTTGAACTCGTCCCACTCGGTCACCACCGCGATCGCGTGCGAGCCGGCCACGGCTTCGTAGGCGGAGGTGGCCACGGTCAGGCGGGCGTTTTCCTTGCCGTCGAGCACGTCGCGGCGGATCTCGTCGGCCGGGACCTTGGGGTCGTACACCACCACCCTTGCCTGCTCGGCGAGCAGGTCGCGCACGACGGAGATCGCCGCCGACTCGCGGGTGTCGTTGGTGTCCTTCTTGAAGGCGAAGCCGAGCACGGCGATTTTCTTGTCGGCCACGGTGTTGAAGAGCGACCGCACGATGCGCGAGGCGAAGCGGTGCTTCTGCCAGTCGTTCATCTTCACCACGCTCTCCCAGTAGGCGGAGACCTCGGGCAGGCCGAAGTGCTCGCAGAGGTAGACCAAGTTGAGGATGTCCTTCTGGAAACAGGAGCCGCCGAAGCCGACCGACGCCTTGAGGAACTTTGAGCCGATGCGGGAATCGCGCCCGATCGCGCCGGCGACCTCGTCCACGTCGGCGCCGGTGGCCTCGCAGAGGGCGGAGATGGAGTTGATTGAGGAAATGCGCTGGGCGAGGAAGGCGTTGGCGACGAGCTTGGAGAGCTCGGAGGACCAGAGGTTGGTCGTGACGATGCGGTCGCGTGGCACCCAGTGGGCGTAGACGTCCACCAGCGTCTTGATCGCGGCCTCGCCCTCGGGGGTGCGTTCGCCGCCGATGAGGACGCGGTCGGGCATCTCGAGGTCGGCGACGGCGGTGCCCTCCGCGAGGAACTCGGGGTTGGACAGCACGGCGAATTTGATCCCGCGGGTGTTGGCGGCGAGGATGTCCTTGATCGTCTCGGCGGTCTTCACCGGGATCGTGGACTTCTCGACGATGATCTTCGGGGTGGTGGAGACCTCCGCGATGGTGCGGGCGACTGACTCGATGAAGCGCAGGTCGGCGGCGCGGCCGGCCCCGACGCCGTAGGTCTTGGTCGGGGTGTTGACCGCCACAAAAATGATGTCGGCGCCCTGGATCGCGGCGATGACGTCGGTCGAGAAAAACAGGTTCTTGCCGCGGCTCTGGCGCACGACCTCGTCGAGCCCGGGCTCGTAGATCGGCAGGGTGTCGGAATTCCAGGCGGCGATGCGGGCGGCGTTCATGTCGACGACGCGGACCTCGATCGAAGGGGCCTTGCGGGCGATCATCGCCATGGTGGGTCCGCCGACGTAACCGGCGCCGATGCAGCAGATCTTCATAAGGCGGTTACTCTGTTGGCCGCGGCCTCGAATCCAAGGCCGTTTTTCTGGACGGAACCCCGCAAGGGCGCGGGCGCAAAAAAGGCGCGGTAAAAACCGCGCCTTGGAATAGCAGGGGCCATCCGGCTCAGGCCGGCGTGGGAGCGGCGGCCGGGCCGCTGCCCATGGACTCGGGGGCGGCCTTGACCACGGGTTTGCCGATGACCGGCGGCTCGCGGTTTGATTGGCGCACCACGACGATGGGTGACTTGATCTCGCCGAACTTGAGGATCTCGAGGACATGACGTCCCTCGATGGTCTCGTGCTCGAGGAGCGCGGACGCCACCTTTTCGAGGGCCGCGAGATGTTCGCCGATGATCTTCTCGGCGCGCAGGTACTGGCTCTTGATCAGGGAGGAAATGGCCTCGTCGATCTGGCGGGCGGTATCCTCGCTGATGTGCTTGGAGCGGGTGATGTCGCGGCCGAGAAACACGGTGTCCTGATTGTCGCCCAGGGCGATGGGACCGAGGTCGCTCATGCCGTAATCGCAAACCATCGCGCGGGCCGTGGCAGAGGCCATCTTGATGTCGCTGGACGCGCCGTTGCTGATATCGTGGGTCACCAGTTTTTCCCCGATGCGGCCAGCCATCGCCACGGCGATGCGGTCGAGCAGTTTCTGCCTCGAGCTGGAGAGAATGTCCTTGGTCGGAAGGTAGGTGACGCTGCCGAGGCTCTGGCCGCGGGGAATGATGGTCGCCTTGTGGACGGGCATCGTGCCGTCATCCAGCACCGCCTGCACCACGGCATGGCCGGCCTCGTGCCAGGCGAGCGACTTCTTCTCGTTGTCGTCCATCACGCGGCGGCGTTCCCGGCCCCACAGGACCTTGTCCCGCGCGTCGTCGACGTCTTCCATCTCGACCTTCTTCTTGTTGCGGCGGGCGGCGAGCAACGCGGATTCATTGAGCAGGTTGGCGAGCTCGGCTCCGGAAAGCCCGGGCGTGCCGCGGGCGATGACGCCGAGGTCGACGCTCTCGGCGAGGCTGATCTTGCGGGCGTGAACCCGGAGAATCTGCTCGCGGCCGATGATGTCGGGCAGGTCGACGTAGATCTGGCGGTCGAAGCGGCCCGGGCGCAGAAGCGCGCTGTCGAGGACGTCGGGCCGGTTGGTCGCGGCGATGATGATGACACCCTCCGTGGTGTCGAATCCGTCCATCTCGACGAGCAACGAGTTGAGCGTCTGTTCGCGCTCGTCATTGCCGCCGCCGAGGCCGGCGCCGCGCTGGCGGCCGACGGCGTCGATTTCATCGATGAAGATCAGGCACGGGGCGTTCTTGCGGCCCTGCTCAAACATGTCGCGGACGCGGCTGGCGCCGACACCGACGAACATCTCGACGAAGTCCGAGCCGGAAATGCTGAAGAACGGCACGTCGGCCTCGCCGGCCACAGCCTTGGCGAGGAGCGTCTTGCCGGTTCCGGGGGGGCCGACCATCAGCATGCCCTTCGGGATGCGGCCGCCCATCTTCTGGAATTTCTTCGGATCGCGCAGGAACTCGACGACCTCGCTGACCTCTTCCTTGGCCTCGTCGCAACCGGCGACATCGGCGAAGGTCAGGCGGTCCCGGTCGCGGGTGAGCATCTTGGCGCGGCTCTTGCCGAAGTTGAGGGCGCTGCGGCCGGTGGAGCGCAGCTGGCGGACGAAGAGAAAATAAACGAGGCCGATCAGCAGCATGATCGGGAGGACGTTGATCAGGAGGGATTTCATCACCGTCTCCGAACGGACTTCCTTGAAGATCTTCGAGCGCTGGAGGGCTTGGGCGGTCTCATCGGTCACGCGGCCCTCGGTGACAAACGAGGTGGCGCCGAGCGGCAGGCCGGCGTCGACGGGAACCTTGCCCGTGATCGTCGCCCCGGTCGGCCCGATCGATGGGTCGTACTGGATCGTGCCTTCGGTGACCTTGCCCGAGTCGATGAGCTCGATGACCTGCTGCATGTTGATGCGCGCGGGACCCTTCTGGTCCTCGGTGCGCCACATGAGCAGGGCGATCAGCAGCATAGCGCCGGCAAGCCAGACGAGCCACGCCTTGGAGAAGACGTTTTCAGGCGGGAGCTTCTTGGGTGGCAGCCGTCGTTTTGTTTTGTTGTCGAGATCGGACATCTTGGAGGGAAATTGACCTGAGGGCACCGTGCTGGTTCCGGTGGCTAAGTCAATGAAGCCGGCTCGGAATCAGCGGGGAACTTTTCCTGCCCGTTGGGGTGCGCGGCGCACCGTCAAGCGACCGGCACGGACTTCTGCGAGCCGCTGCCGGTCGAGGCTTTGCCTCGTGGTCCGGCCCGCTTCACAGGCCGCCAGCAGGGTCTCGAATCCGGCGCGGGAAAGGTCGGGCGCAGGTTTTTGCGCCAGCAGCCAGCGGTGCAACGCCCGCCGCCAGAGTGCGCGTGGCCGGCCGGCCAGGCGCTGCAAATCGAGGGAGCCGTCGGCCCGTTGCGGCGCGAGCCCGGCGAGCCAGTTCTCCAGCGCGCTGTCGTCCTCCTCCAGGCGTTCGCGGGCCAGCGCGGCCCCCGCCAGTGCGTCGCGGCCGGCGGCCGCCTGGATCCAGGCCGGCAGGACCCGCGTCCGGATCCGGTTGCGGAAGAAATCGTCGCCGGCATTGGTCGCATCCTCGCGCCAAGTCGCGCCGGCGGCGCGCAGGGCCGCGATGATCCCGGCCTTTTTCAAGGTCAGTAAGGGCCGCAGGTGCCACCGGCCGTCCGGCATCGCCTGCGCCGGACGCGGCGCGGCCAGACCGGCGGTCCCGCTGCCACGCGCCAGTCGCATCAGCATGGTCTCGGCGATGTCGTCCTGCTGGTGCGCGAGCCAGAGCAGGCGGAGCCTTCGCCGTGACATCTCGCGCCGAAAAAAATCGAACCGCGCCGCGCGAGCCTCGGCCTCGCTGGCCTTCCGCGGGGCATCGTTCCAGCGGCCGGCGACGAAGGTCACGCCGAGCGCCGCGCAGACCTTGGCGCAGAATAACTCGTCGGCCCGTGCCGCCCTGCCCCGCAGCCGGTGATTGAAGTGCAGCACGACGAAGTCCCTCCCCCAGCGGCCGGGTCCCTCCGCCCAGAAAATCAGGAGCAGCGCCAGCGAGTCGGCGCCGCCGGAAAACGCCAGCGCCCAGCGGGGCGGACGCTTGCGTTGCCGCTTCGCTTTTTCGTGCTCGGCCCAAGCTGGCTCCATTGCGCCCGGATGGAGCGCGCCGTGGCTGATCGTGGCCGCGAAGGCGGTCGCGACCGCGGGCCAGTCAAGCTTGGGTTTCCTTTTCATGGCGGGCATCGGACGGCCCGCCCGGAGGTCGGGCCCTGCCCTCAGGCGAAGCTCAGGAACTCCTTGCCGAAGTACGGCACGAGTGCGGCGGGGATGCGGACGCGACCGTCGGGCTGGAGGTTGTTCTCCAGCAGCGCGGCGAGCACGCGGGGCACGGCGAGGCCGGAGCCGTTCAGGGTGTGGACGAGTTCCGGTTTGCCGGTCTCCTTCGAGCGGAAACGAATCTGCGCGCGGCGCGCCTGGAACGCCTCGAAGTTCGAGCAGCTTGAGACTTCCAGCCAGCGTTTCTGGCCCGCGGCCCAGACCTCGAGGTCGTATTTCTTGGCCTGGCCGAAGCCCATGTCGCCGCCGCACATCAGGAGGACACGGTAAGGCAGCTCGAGTTTCTGGAGCAGGCGCTCGGCATCGAGGCGCAGGTTCTCGAGTTCGTCGTAGCTGGTCGAGGGATGAACCCACTTCAGCAGCTCGACCTTGTCGAACTGATGCAGGCGGTTGAGCCCGCGGACATCCTTGCCGTAGCTGCCGGCCTCGCGGCGGAAGCAGGGCGTATAGGCGCAGCGCAGGACTGGGAGCACCGCTTCCTCCAGGATCTCGTCGCGGAAGAAATTGGTCAGCGGCACCTCGGCCGTCGGCACGGCGTAGAGCTTGTCGACGGTCTCGTACATCTGGCCTTCCTTGTCGGGCAGCTGGCCGGTGGCGGTGGCACTGGCGGCATTGACGAAGATCGGCGGGCTGACCTCGGTGTAGCCGGCGCGCACATCCTCATCCAAAAAGAAATTGAGCAAAGCGCGCACAAGCCGGGCGCCGTCGCCGATGAAGAACGGGAAACCCGCGCCGGTGACCTTCGCCCCGCGGGGAAAATCGTAGAGTTTCTCGAAACCGCCGATCTCCCAGTGCGGCAGCGCATGGGGTCGCGGCTCGTCGTGGTTGCCGTGGAGGGACTGGATGATGTTGTCCTCGGGTGTGCCGCCCTCGGGGACGGAGGCGTGCGGGAGGTTCGGGATCCCGAGCAGGGCCTGACGCCACTTCTCCTCGACGTCCTTCAGCGTGACCTCGCGCTCCTTCACTTGGGCGGAGACGGCCTTCATCTCGGCGACCTTGGACTGGAACTCGGGCGAGCCCTTGGGCAGCGCGGCCATGGCGTTATTGGCGGCCTTCTGGTTCGCGCGCAGGCCCTCGACCTCCTGGACGGCGATGCGCCAGGCGGCGTCGAGTGCCAGGACGGCGTCGAGGTCGACGACCAGGTGCTTCTTGGCGATCGCAGCGCGAACGAGGTCGGGCGAATCGCGGAGGAGTTTCGGGTCAATCATGGGAAAAGTTCAGCGGGAGGTGGCGGGACGGTTGCGGCCCACGGTGTCGATCCGGTGGAAACGGGCGAGCACATCCTTGACGGAGAGCAGGCGCAGGTCGCCGAGCGGGGCTTGGATGACGTGGTTGGTCGGGGCGTTGAGCGGGTACGGCCCGAACAGGCGCGGGTCGGTCGGGCCGAAGATGGCGAACGTCCGGATCTGCATCGCCGCGGCGAGGTGCATCGGGCCGCTGTCGTTCGAGATGACCCAGTCGGCACGGCGGATGAGCGCCGGCAGCGAGACCAGGCTGGTGTTGCCGGTGAGGTTGAGGAAGCGGTCGGCCGGCATGGCGCCGCCGTCAGGGATGTAGTTGTTGCCGGCCCAGATGACGCGCCGGCCGCCCGGTTCGCGGATGATGAGCTCGGTCAGCTGCTTGAAGCCGTGCCAGCGTTTTTCCTCGCGGCGGCTGTCAGGGAAAATCACGACCGGGCGCTGGCCGGCGCGGCCGCCCTCCAGGTGGCGGAGGTTGAGACTGTCGACCTCGCGGAAGGCGAGCGTGCCCTGCAGCTCGGCCTTCAGGCCGAGCACGGGGCAGAACTGCAGGAGGATGTCGATGGCGTGGCTGCGGCGCCCGTCGGGCGGGAGCGTCACGTGGGTCTTGCAGAAGAAGCGGGCTCCCTCGCGGGCGTCGCTGCGGCCGACCTTCTGCTTGGCGTGGACGCGGGACATCAGCAGGCCGGTGCGGAGCAGGCCCTGCATGTCGAAGGCATAGTCGAATTTCTTCAGGCGCAGCTCGCGGGTCAGCTTGAGGAAACCCTGGGTGCCGCCCTTGCGCTCGAAGACGTAGGTCTGGTCCACCGCGGTGCAGGCGCGGACGATCGGGGCGAAAATTTCCCGCACCACCCAGCTGATGCGCACGTCGTCGCGCTGCGCCTTGATCGTGGTGGCGACCTGGAGGGCATGGATGATGTCGCCGAGCGACGAGGGCTTGAGAATGAGGAGTTCGGGCACAGGAGGATGCGACGGGCGCCTGCGCACCGCTGCCGCAACCCACGTTTTGATTTTGTTTCGCGCCGGAAATCAAATGCCAAACCGCAGCGACCCGGCTTCCCCTCACATTTCATCTATTAGGTGAAATATGGGCAAAGCCGATGGAAGTCCGTCGGCAAACTGCTTTGACCGGCACCGCAAGACCACCCATCCCTTCCGACCGGCGGACTCGTCCGCCTTTTGCCCGCGTGCCCCTCCTCCTGCTCAAAACCCTCGGTTGGCTCGTCGCCCACACCCCGGAGAAACTCCTCCATCTGGTCGCGGCTGCACTCGGCGAGCTGATGTACTGGGCCCTGCCCCGCCGTCGCCGGCTGCTGCGTTCCAATCTCCACCACGCCTTCCCGGACCGGCCCGCCGCCTGGCGCCGCCGGATCGCCCGCGCCAGCTGCCGGCGGCTGGTCGAGACCGGCCTGCTCTCGCTTGCCACGCCTTATCTCGGCGCGGAACGACTGCGGCAGATTGTTTCGTGCTCCCCGGAAATGCGGGAGGCCTACACCCGCCACGCCACGGATCCGGCGCCGGTGCTGATTTGCTCGCCGCATATCGCCTACTGGGAGGCGCAGACGAGCATGGGGCTGGTCCTCCCGGTCAAGTTGCCCGAATTCGGGATCATTTACCGTCCGCTCGACAATGACGCCGTCGACGCCTGGGTCCGTCGTTCCCGCGAAACCTTCGGCATGAAGATGCTCTCACGGCGCGAGGGTTTCGCCGAGGCGCTGAAGATCCTGCGCCGAAAGGGATTCATCGGCGTGCTGTTCGACCAGAACGCCGGCATGCAGGGGGCGCTGACGACACTCTTTGGCCGCGTGTGCTCGACCACGGAGCTGCCGGGCCTGCTCGCGGAAAAGTTCCAGGCGCGGGTCTACGGCATCTATTCCCGCCGCCGCGGTTTCTGGCGGATCGAGATCGGCGCCGACCTCCTGGAAAACACCGGCACCTCCGCCGGCACGACCCTCAGCCTGAACCGATGGCTCGAGACGCTGCTGGCCGGTGACGACAACCTTTGCGCCTCGTGGCTCTGGATGCACGACCGCTGGCGGAACCAGGACGTGCCGGCGCGCCGGCTGCGGCTCGAGGCGAAACGCGATCTGCTGGCCGACGACCTGCGCGTCCGCGGTTTGGCGGCCATCCCGCGCCGCACGCGTCTCTGGATCCGCCTGCCCAACTGGCTGGGCGATGTCGTGATGGCCGTCCCGCTGCTGCGGGCGATCCGGGCTTCGCGACCGGATGCGGAGATCACCGTGATCGGAAAGGCGCAGTTCCTGCCCCTGCTGCAGGCGTGGAGCGTCGCTGACCGCTACGATCCCCTGCCCGCCCGTGGCGCTGGCTACTTCCTTCATTTCTGGCGCCGCCGGCGGGAGTATCCCGATGTCCATCTGCTCTTCACGAACTCGCTGCGCGGCGACCTCGAGGCCTGGCTGACGCGCGGCCCGCAGCGCTTCGGTATCGCGCGCCCGGGCAAGCCGCGGCCGCTGCTGACGCATCGCTTTAAGCTGCCCGTGGATTTCGACGAGCGCTCGCATCACCAGTCTGAGCTCTGGGAAAACTTCCTGCAGCACTTCGGGCTCGTCGTCCCGGCTGACCGCACGCCGGTCGAGCCGCCGGTCAACCTCGGCCCCGACGCCCCCATCGGGTTGATTGCCGGTTCGGAGAATGCGCCAGAGAAACGCTGGCCGGTCGCGCATTGGCGGAAGCTGATCGAGGAATTCCCGCAGCAAGATTTCGTGCTCTTCGGCACCGCCGGCGACCGGACGATCACTGCGGCCATCGCCCACGGATTTCCCGCGGCGCGCGTGACCGACCTCGCGGGCAAAACCAACCTCCCGGGCTTGGTGGAGGCCTTCCGCGCCTGCCGCGTGCTCGTGACCAACGACACCGGCGGCATGCATCTGGCAAACGCGGTGGGTGTCCCGGTGATCGGGCTTTTTGGCCCCACCAATCCGGTCCGCACCCGGCCGGTGTTTGCCGCCGGCGTGCAGGTGCTCCAGCCGCCGGGTTGTCCTCCGACCGGCGGGGGGGAACTTGCGGACCTCGCCCCGGCGACCGTGGCCGCGGCCCTGCGGAAACTTTAGGCAGGGGCCGGCCTGCGGGCGGCCCGGGTTTGTGGCGCAAACGCCGTCAGCTGGAACGGCCCGCCGGCGCCTATCGCCGCACGATGACGTCGTCGGCTTTGAACCGAACCTTCCGGGTCGACGCATACTTGTCGTCCGCCGCGCGGTAACCCGCGGCGCAGGCGACCACTGTGGCATAGCCGGTGCCGGTCAGGCCGAGTTTCTCGTCCATCAGGGCCGGGTCGATGCCCTCCATCGGGCAAGTGTCGACGCCGATCAGCGCGGCGCAGGTGAGGAAATTGCCGAGGGCGATATAGATCTGGTGCGTCTGCCAGATGTCGAGGCGACCCTCGTCCTTCGCCTTGTTCAGGTTGCGCTCCACCATCTCGCGGAATTTTCCCAGCGACTCCAACGGCATCTCGCGCACTTCCGCCATGCGGGAAAGATGGCGGTCCACATGGGCGCCATCCAGGCCGCGGCGCACCGTGAAGACGACAAAGTGCGAGCAGTCGGCCGTCTGGGTCTGACCCTTGGCGGCGGGGACGAGTTGCTGCTTCAGCGCCGGATCCGTCACGACGATGAATTTCCACGGCTGGAGTCCGGTCGAGGACGCTGTGAGCACGAGTGCTTCCTCCAGCGCGGACCAGGTCTCGGCCGGGATCTTCCGGGTGGGGTCGAACTTTTTGGTCGCGTAGCGCCAGCGCAGGGCGCCGAGGAGAGCAGCGGGGGCAATGGATTCCATAGGTCGCGCAAACAATCAGTCGCCCGCGCTTTGGCAACCCGGCACGCGATTTGGCGCCGCCTTCTTTTCACGTAATACGTGAAAAGTGGGCGGCGCCCGTGAGTTCGGGCTTGGGCCTCAGGCGACCAGCGGGTGGAACTCGGGATTCCGCTCGATGAAGGTCGCCACGTAGGAGCAGGCCGGCACCACCGGCAGATTGCGGGCGCGGGCATCGCTCAGGGCGAAGCGCACGAGCTTCTCGGCCAGGCCGCGCCCGCGGAGGGCCGGCGGCACGAAGGTGTGGTGAAACACGCGGCGCCCGCCCTCGTCGCGGTACTCGGCCACGGCCATGGCGCCGCCGGACGTGATTTCAAACCGCTTGGCGGCAGCGTTGTGAAACACCGCGGTTTCGGCGTCGGGGTTCGAGTTCATGCAGCGATAAGGATGGATCAGAGAATCATCCGGATTTTTTGACCATGGATTTCACGGCTAACACGGATTAATGCAATTCGCAGCCCAAGCTCGGCTGACTGGTTCTCATCCGTGTAATCCGTGGTTAAAGGATGCGGATTTTGTCTTTGCCCTGCCGGCCCCAGCGCTCGGCGAGGAAGCCGCAGATCACCAGCTGCAGCGGGTGGTAGATCATGATTGGGAGGAGGATCACGCCCAGCGCCGGATTCGCGCTGAACATCAACTTCGCCATCGGCACCCCCGAGGCCAGGGTTTTCTTCGAGCCGCAGAAGATCGCCGCGATCCGGTCGCCGCGGTCAAAGCCCAGCCCGCGGGCCGTGCCGGACACCACCGCGAAGACCGTGAAGAAGAAGACCAGCGCGATCACGGTGACCAGCGCGATGCTCGCGCCGCCCTGCGCGGTCCAGACGCCCTTGACGAGCGAATCGCAGAACGACGTGTAGACGAGTAGCAGGATCGTCCCGCGGTCGGCGGTCTTGACGAACGCCTTGTGCCGCAGGGCCCACGTTTTCAGCAGCGGGCGGCAGAGTTGGCCGACCGCGAGCGGCAGCAGGAGCCAGCGCATGAGATCGAGCACGACCGGCAGCACGGGCAGCGACTGGCCGCCGGCCCGCAGCACCGCCAGGACCCACAGTGGCGTGATGAAGATCCCGATCAGATTCGAGAGCGTGGCATTGAAGACGGCACCGGCGACATTGCCGCCCGCCACGCCGGTCATCGCAACCGAGGAGGATACCGTCGAGGGCAGCGCCCCGAGGAAAAAGATCCCGAGCTGCAGCTCGGGCGAGATGCGTGACCCCAACAGGCGGATCGTCAGCCATGCCAGCAGCGGAAAAAGCAGGAAGGTCGCCGCCTGCACGACGACGTGGAGCCGCCAACGCGCGGCGCCCGCCCGTAGCTCGGAGCTGGGCAGTGTGACGCCGTGGAGGAAAAAGATCAGCGCCACGCCGGCCTTGGTCAGGAGCTCGGGATGCAACCAGCCGCCCGCCGCCCCCGGTCCGGGCAACGCCCAGGCCAGCGCCGTCGCCGCGGCCATCCCGAGCAGGAACCAGTCGGGCTTCAGTTTCATGCGGTTGTCAGGACCCTGCCGCAGGTTTCGCCGGCAGCCGGCCGCGGATTTTTGCGACGACGGCCGCCAGATCGTCGCGGCCCTCGATCCGCAGCTGCCACAGCATCATCCCGTAGAGCACCACCCCGGCGGGAATCAGCAGCCCCAGCGCGAGGAAGTCGGGCAGCCGGCCGGCCGGCAACATCGTGCGCAGCGCCCACCAGCCTCCGCCGACCAGCAACGACATGCCACCGGTCGCGGTGAGCACCTTGCCCACGCTCGGCCAGAGCGGCCGGAAACTGAGTTCGGGAACCTTGCGGGCCAGCGCGCGTTTCAGGAGCACGGTCTGCACGATGATCGCCACGGTGCTGGCCAGCACCAGGCCGGGCACGCCGAGGGGCCCCATGAGGAGCAGGCTCAGGCCGAGGTTTACCACGAAGTCGAGCAGGGCCACGCGCACCGGACCGGCGGTGTCCTTCAGGGCGTAAAAGGCGCGGACGCTCAGGCTTGTGATGGAGAAGAACGGCATGCCGATGGCGAACAGGGCCAGCAGCGGGGCCATCGCCGCGGTGTCCGTCGCGGTGAAGTTCCCATGCTGGAAAAGCGTGCGGATGATCGGCTCGCTCAGCAGCGCGAGCCCGGCGGCGGCCGGGACGTTGATCATGAGGATCAGGCGGATGCCGCGCCGGTAGTCCTCGGCCAGGTCCTGCAACTGGCCGGCGGCGGCGTGTTTCGCGAGCAGCGGGTAGACCACGGTGGAGACCGCGATGGCGAAGACGCCGATGGGTAGCTCCATCAGGCGGTTCGCATAGAACAGCAGCGTGTTCGCGGAATCGCTGATGCTGAGCGCGAGGGTGCCGCCAACGTAGATGTTGATCTGGTAGATTGCGGTGCCGAGGAATCCCGGGGCCATCAGGCGCGCGATGCCCCGGATGCGTTCCGAGAGGGCGAAGTCGGGTCGCGGCCGCCAGCCCGCGCGCACCAACACGAGGGCGGGCACGGCCATCTGGAGGAAACCGCCGAAGAGCACGCCGACACACAACCAAGTCATCTGTCCGCGCGGCGTGGAGGCAAAATGCAGGCCCGCGCCGCCCAACGAGAGAATCATCGAGAGGTTCAGCCAGATCGGCGAGAGCGCGGGTTCGGTGAAGCGCTGGAAGACCTGCAGCGTGGCGTTGAAGGCGGCCGCGATGCAGACGAACGCCAGGTAGGGAAAAAGGAATGAGGTCAGTTCCGCGACGAGGTACCAGCGCTCGTCGTGCCCCGTGAGCAGCCGGGCCTGGCTGAGTAAAAGAACCGCGACGGTCACGAGCGAGCCGGTCACGAGCACGAGCCAGCTGATGACCTGATTGAGCAGGGCGAAGGCGCCCGGGCGTCCGCGTTGGTGCAGTTCGTCCTGCAGCATGGGCAGGAATGCCGCGGTCAGGGAGCCCTCGCCGAGGAGGCGGCGGAACAGGTTGGGCAGGCGCAGGGCTTGGGTGAACGCGGAATTCAGCAGCGAGGACCCGAAGATCGCCGCACTGAGCTGGTCGCGAAAGAGCCCGAGCACCCGGGACACGACCGTCAGCGCGGAAACGACGCCGATATTCTTCAGGTGCTTCGACACGGGCGGAGTCCAGCGGAGCGGCGCGCCGGTTAGCAAGTTGTTTACCGGCGGCGACCTTGGATGGCTGGAAGCCCCGCATTTTGCACGGGAAAGCGCCGTGCGGCATTGACCGCGTCACCCGCCGTTTGCATGGTCCGCGTGCTCTCATGCCGCTTCTGCCGAAACTCATCGACCGTCTCCAGCGCCATCCCAAGCGCGTGGTTTTCCCCGAGGGGGCCGACCCGCGCGTGCTGCAGGCCGCCCGCCAGTGGGTGACCCGCCGCATGGGCGCCCCGATCATCCTTGGCGACCGCAAGACGATCAAGGATGCCGCCGCCCGGCTGTCGCTCGACCTTAAGGGCATGCGCATCATCGAGCCGGCGCGCAGCGAGGAACTCGAGGGCTTTGCGGCCCGATTCGAGCAGCTCCGCGGCGCCAAGGGCGGCGGGATCGACGACGCGCGCATCCTGCTGCGCAACCCGAATTACTTCGCGACCATGATGCTCGACGGCGGCCAGGCCGACGCCCTCGTCGGCGGCGCCACCGTGACCGCCTCCTCCGCCCTGCGCCCGCTGTTCCAGATCATCCCGAAGCTGGCCAACGTCCGCCACGCCTCCTCGCTCATGATCCTCGACTGGGACGAGAAAAAGGTCGGTAGCGACGGTTCGCTTTTCCTCTCGGACTGCGGCGTCATTCCCGACCCCACGGCAGAACAGCTATGTGACATCGCGCTCTCCACGGCGATGATCGCGAGTCACCTCACGAACGAGATCCCGCGGGTGGCGATGCTCAGCTACGCCACCCACAGCAATTCGGTGCACCCGATGCTGGCGAAAGTCCGCACGGCGACCGAGCTGGCCCGCGCCCGCGCCCGCGAGGCGAGCCTGCCGATGGAAATCGAGGGCGAGATCCAGGTGGACGCCGCGCTCGACGGCGCGGTCGCCCGGATGAAGGGCCTCGACAGCAAGGTTGCCGGCCGCGCCAACGTCCTGATTTTCCCCGACCTCAACAGTGCCAACATCGGCTACAAGCTCGTGCAGGTCCTCGCCGGCGCGAACTCCTTCGGCCAGATCATCACCGGGCTCGCCCGGCCCGCCGCCGAGATCAGCCGCGGCGCCAGCGCCCACGATGTCTTTGGCGCGGCGGCCGTGGTTGGTTGCCAGGCGATTGACCAGCGTCTGCTCTACGGAGCCACATGAGCGCCGCCCCGTTGCACGCCTCCCCGGGTTCCCGCCCCGCGACCGGCGCCACGCAGAATCCGTTCGAACTGCCGACGAACGCGCTGCTGCGGGCACCGACCAACGACGTGACCAAGCGCGTCTTTGTCGCGGCCACCCGGATGAACGATGGCAAGACCACGACCTGCCTCGGGCTCTTCGCCGCGCTGCAGTCCCTCTACCCCCGCGTCGGTTTCATCAAGCCCATCGGTCAGCGCTTCGTCGAGGTCCGCGGGCACCAGGTCGACGAAGACTCCGTCCTGCTCGACACCATCTACCAGGTGCGCGTGCCGATCGAGAGCATGAGCCCGGTGGCGGTTGATTCCACCTTCACCCGCCGCTTCCTGCGGAACCCCGCCCCGATGCTGGAGGAACTGGAGGACAAGATCTGCCGCGCGTTCGACCGCGTCTCGTGGGAAAAGGATTTCACGCTGATCGAGGGCACTGGCCACGCCGGCGTGGGCTCGGTCTTCGATCTCTCCAACGCCCGCGTGGCGAAGCTGCTCCATGCGAAGGTCATCATCGTCACGCCCGGCGGCATCGGCCGGCCCATCGACGAGATCGCGATGAACAAGGCGCTGTTCGACAAGCTCGGGGTCGAGGTGATCGGCGCGATCCTGAACAAGGTCGAGGTGAGCAAGATTCCGCAGATCACGGAATACGCGGGCATCGGTCTCGCCCGCCTCGGTGTGCCGCTGCTCGGGGTGCTGCCGATCCAGTCACTGCTGTCCGCGCCCAACCTCGCCCAAGTCGCCGAGGAAATCTCCGGCCAATGGATCAACGCCCGCGAGACCGGGGCCAACGAGCGCGTGCACCGCGTGGTCGTCGGCGCCATGGCGGCCAGCGGGATCGTCGAGTTCCTGAAACCCGGCGTGCTCATCATCACGCCCGGCGATCGCGAGGACATCGTGATGGCGGCAATCTCCCGCGCGGTGAAGGGTCCCGCGATTGCAGGACTCATCCTGACGAACGGCATTATGCCAACCCCCGCCCTGCGTCAGCACATCGCCCAGTCCCGTATCCCGGTCATCACCGCCGCGGAGGAGAGCTACACGATCACGTCCAAGATCCACGACATGACGGTGAAGACGCAGCCGCAGGATACCGACAAGTTTCCCGTCATCAAACGCATGATCACGGAGCACGTGAACCTGAAGCGCCTGCTGGCCTCGTGCTGAGGATCCCGATCCGCTTTTAACCGCGGATTACGCGGATATCACGGATAGGTATAGGTATGAGGTAGGGCTGAGGCGGTGCCTCAGCCGAGATGATCATTCTGTAGGAGCGGCTTTACGCCGCGAAAGGCTCGGATCTCGCGGGATAAACCCGCTCCTACAGTTACTGCCCGGCCTTCTCCAGCGCCGCGCGCCAAACGTCCACCTCGCCCCGCAAACCATGCGCGGTCAGCGCGGCGGCGATTTCATCGAGTGTCGGCTCCTGGATCTCATGCCGCGGATCGCCCGGATCCTGCGGTCGCACCACCCGGGCCAGCGCCCAGCAGGCCCACGAGCGCCAGGCCCGCTGGGCCTTGCGCGGCTCGTTCATGCGGCCGGCGTAGTGTTGGAAATGCACGCGGGGATTGCCGAGGAAAACCCCCTCCGGGGCGTGCGCCATGATCCACGCCATCGCGGCATACGGCGCCGGACACAACTGAAGTTCAGGCTCATCCCCGCGAAGGTCCGCCCCGAAGGCGCGGTCGAGGCAGAGCATCGCCCGCGCGGGCAGGCGGCGTTGCCAGAGGACCTGACCGTACTCGAGGCAGGCAAAATAAAACCGACCGCCACGTTTGTCCGCCTGGAACAGGTGGAGATGACGCCAATCAAGTTCCAGACCGGGCAACGGCAGATGCGGACAGGGAGGCAGGACGGATTCCGGCATGGGCCGGCACCGTGGGCGGCACACCGCCCGGGATCAACTGGAACTTGATTTGCCCGCTGGTTGAAGTTGCCGAACGACGGCAGGTATCACGCAGAACGCCGCAGGGCTCCGAGAACAGCTGCTCAGGGCTTGCGCCTGGCCAGCAGGGTCCGGGCTAATTCCTGGTGGAATGCCGCCTCTTGCGAGCGGCCGATGCCGCTCAGGGCTTGCGCGAGCGCGCGGTGAGCCTCCGCGAAATCCGGGTCGAGCGCGACCGCCTGCTCGAATTGCTCGATGGCCTTGGCCAGTTGGCCGGACAGCGCGAACGCGATGCCGAGATTCTGGTGGGTGCCCGGACTGTCCGGTCGAAGCTGGAGCGCCTGTTGATAGCGCGTGATCGCTTCCGGAACACGACGGAGCGAGGCGAGCGCGATTCCCATCCGCTCAAGGG
The DNA here is from genome assembly GCA_903925425.1 of uncultured Opitutia bacterium. Taxonomy (GTDB): domain Bacteria; phylum Verrucomicrobiota; class Verrucomicrobiia; order Opitutales; family Opitutaceae; genus CAIYFD01. The sequence goes on from CAIYFD010000361.1 coordinate 19,567, forward strand.
CGTCCGGGTATTCGGGCTTGAACCGGAGCGCCCTTTCGTAGGCCGCCACGGCCTCCTCGCGCCGGCCGAGTTGATAGAGGGCCAGGCCGCGCTCGCACCAGGCCGGGGCGTACTCCGGTTGCAGGCGCAATTCCTCCTCGAACTGAGTCATGGCTTCGGCGTCGCGGTTCAACCGGGACAGCGCGAGCCCCAGATTGTAATGGGCAAACGGGATCGTGGCCTGGAGCCGGATCGCCTCGCGCCATTCGGCCATCGACTCGTCCGCGCGCCCTTCCGCGCCGAGGGCGAGCCCGAGGTTGCTGTGGGCCCGGGCGTTTCCCGGGACCTTAGCCGCGGTGTCTGCCCAGATCGCCAGCGCGGAGCGGTAATCGAGATTGCGCATTACGGTCATCGCGCCGCCCAGCGCCGCGAACAGAAGTCCGGCCATGAGGGCGCCCCGCCCCAGCCAGCGAAACGCGACGAGCACCACGCCGACCACGACGGCGGCAAGCGACAGGTACATCCGGTGCTCCGCGATGGTCTGCGTCACCAGCGGTAGCACGCTGGAACTCGGCGCGAGAATGGCCAGAAACCACGCGCCGAAAAATCCCCAGACTGGCCGGCGGATCAACGCGACCAAAGTCCCGCCCACCAGCGCCAGTACCAGCAGGGCCTGCGGCAGTACCTGCAGCGGATCCGTCACCACTCGCGTACCGTAGTCGAGCACCAGTGGGGCCGGCCAGAGCGCGAGCTTGAGGTAGTGCGTGATGGCCTCGCACTGGGTCAGTGCGTAGGTCCAGGGCGTGATGCCGGAGGCAGCGCCCGCCGCCCCGCCCCGGGCTCCGCCCGAACTCACGACCAACCATCCCAGCAGGAGCCAGGTTGATCCCAGTGCGGCGTGATATCCCCGGCGTTGCTGCCACGCGGCACGAAATCCTCCGGCAATAAAGGTCCGGTCGTACAGCAGCACCAGCAGCGGTGCTGTCACCATCACCTCCTTGGTGCCCATACCCAGCAGGCAGGCGGCTACGGAAAATATCAGCCAGCGCGATTGACCGGGATTCTCCGTCGCGCGGATGAACGCGTACAGCGTGAGCAGATAAAAGAGTCCCATCAGCGACTCGGTCCGCTGGGTGACGACCGTGACGGATTCCGTTTGGAGCGGATGCAACGTCCAGAGCAGCGCCGCGACCAGAGCGAGTGGCGTGGCGTCGGCTGCTCGGTCGGTCGGGCGGCGACTCCGCCCGCCGCCGGGCAGAC